>NZ_JASGFD010000063.1:0-26735 GCF_047605705.1 Silvibacterium sp.
TAGGCCTGCCCGAGCAGCATGTGCGCGGTGAAGTTGCCGGGATCGATGGCCACGGCGCGCTCGAGGTACATGGCTGCCGTGATGGGCTGCTGCGCGGCGAGCAGCGCCTTGCCGAGCAGGATGTACGGACCGGAGGCGTTTGGCTCCAGGAGCACGGCGCGGTCGAGGGCACGACGGGCGTCGGGCAGATCCTCGGAGCGCAGGTAGGCGTCGCCGAGGCGGTCGTAGACGGCGGGATTGAGCGGGTTGAGCTGGCGCTCGATCTCGAGCTCGGCGATGGCGGCGGCCGGGTCCTGGCGGGCGAGGGCGATTTCGCCGAGGAGCTGGTGCGCGAGCGGAAGATGCGGGTCTATAGCGAGGGCCTTGCGGGCGGAATCCTCGGCGGCAGGCACCAGTTCGTGGCGCAACAGCATGCGCGCGGCGAGCAGCCATGCCTGCGCGGAGTCTGGCGGGAAGCCATACTGCGCGGCGAAGGCGTGGCGGGCATCGTCATAACGGCCCGCGGCGAGGTAGGCGCTGGCGAGGACATAGTCGGGATCGATGTTGGCACCGGGGATGGCCATGTGCGCGCGCTCAAGGAACGGGATGGCCTGCGCAGGTTGACCGATGCGGTAGAGGACAACGCCGCGCATCTGCGCGGACTCGCGATCGTTGGGGTCCTGCGCGAGGGCGCGGGCAAAAGCCGCGTCGGCATCAGCGAGGCGGTTCTGCTGGTAGCTCACGTAGCCGCGAAGACGCTCGACTCCGGCGGGCTCGGGATGCTTCGCGGCGAGAATGTCGAGCTGCTGCTGGGCGGCGTCCAGTTGTCCGCTGCGCACGAGATCCTCGACATCAGAGAGCTTCACCTGGGGCGGCTTTGCGGCTGGATGCGCGGGCAGCGCCTGTGCGCCGCAGATCAAGGGGAAAAGCAGGAGCAATGACGAAGCGCAGACAGGGAGCCGGAGAGACAGAGCACGAGACTGAAATCGAGAAAGGGAGCAGCGCATGATCCGGGTGGGAAAGTCTACTCCTGAAACAGGCAAAACGAGAGAGCCTTGCGCTCCGGAGGGAAGCGTGGGACTTCCCTCCGGGCAATAGGCTCAGGCAACATCCACGAACCGGCTAGAACTGCAATCGCAGAGAGAACTGCAGCTGGCGCGGGTTCTGCCCGAACTCGGCCGTACTTGCGGTGACGTACTGCGGGCCCTGGTCGATGTTCACACCGGCGCCGCTGCCACCGAAGCCGGAGTTGATGTGGTTGAAGGCGTTGTAAGCGTCCACGCGGAACTGCGCGAAGAGCGACTCGTGGATGGGGAAGTTTTTCTGCAGCGCGATATCGGTGTTGAAGAAGCGCGGACCAAGCGCGTCGTTGCGGCCCGCGGTGCCGATCATATCCAGACCCGGGTCGGAGAAACCGACCGGAAGCGTTCCGCTCGCGACACCGCCGTTGAAATACAGACGACGGTGGGCGATGGGATCGAGGGCTCCGAGATGCGTCCGAAGCAGGCGGCCGGAGCCGTTGGGGTAACACGGAGCCGAACCGGGGATCCAGGCGCTGCAGTTGCTGAGATTCAAAGTGACGGGGAGGCCGCTGGCCCAGTTGAGTACGGGGCTGAGATTCCAGCCGCCGATGACCTCATCGAGCCAGGTGGGTGACTTGGAGAGGAACAGCTGGTTCTTTCCAAAGGGCAGCTGGTAGAGGCCGTACATGACGACCTGCTGCATGCGGATGTCGTTGTTGAGGCCTTTGACGGCGGCGCGGCTCCAGGTGGAGTAGCCGCTGGCGAAGTCGATGCCCTTCTGCCACGCATAGTTGACGGTGCCTTGCAGGTTCCTGCTGAGCTGCTTGGCGAGGGTGACCTGGAGAGCGTTGAAGTGACTGTCCTGATCGTTGCCGTCGTACTGGATGCTCTGTGTCCATCCGCACATGCCGGTGGTGATGCCGGTGCCGCCGGGGTTGGTGTAGTTCGGATCAGAGCAGGCAGGCAGCTTGGCTGCGTAATAGCGCTGCAGGAAGTTGACGTTGGCGGTGCCACCGTCGGCAGCGATGCCGGCAGGGCCGCCATTCACGACGGTGCTCGAGTCGACGCTCGGGTCATAGTGCAGAGCCGAGCCCGTGATGCTGTACGAGGCAGGCAGCACGATGGCCGACTCATTGGGGTTGGTGGAGTTGCCGTCACCGGCGCTGAGGGTATGTGTACCCTTGTTGCCGACGTATGCGATGGTGAGCGAGAGCGTCGGGGTGATGGACTGCTGGATGCTCAGGTTCCATGCATCGACCGTCGGCAGACGCAGGTCATTCGGGCGCGCTTTCACCGTAACGTCGGCTCCCGGCGCAGGCAGCAGGCCATTGGCGGGTACGGTCGGTGCAGTGTAAGCGATGGGTCCTCCGCCTGAGGGCTGGCCGGAAGGCTGCGTGCAACCGGAGGTGTTCGGTCCGATGCAGAAGACATAGCCGGTGGTGCTGCCCTGCGAGAGAGCCTGATTTGCAAGCACGGGCAGGTTCTGCGTGGCGGTGTGGCCAAAGATGGAGCCGAAGACGCCGATGTCGAAGCTGCGTCCATAGCCGGAGCGGATCACCGTCTTCGGGGTCACCTGATAGGCGACACCGATGCGGGGATTGAGCGGGAAGGACGCCTGGCTGTAGCCCATGTTGGTGCCGATATTTCCGTATCCGGCGACGCGGAGATAGCCATCGGTATAGGCGGCGGAGTTCATCTCCATGAGCGCGCCATTGCCCTTGCCGTTGACGACCTCGGGGAAGTAGATCTCGTAGCGCAGGCCATAGTTGACGGTCAGCTTCTGCGTGGCGCGCCAGGTGTCCTGGCCGTAGAAGAAGAACCGCTTCTGGAATTCCTTCGCATTGTCCGAGGTGCTGACGTAGCGATTGAAGCCCGTGGCCTGACCGAGTACGAAGGTGGCAAAGCCGAGGCCGCCGGCGCCGTTGTTCGAGGTGGGACCGGTGCCGAAATCGAGCAGGCCGGTGCGGTCATCGTCACTGGGCACGCGCAGATTGCGGGCGTAGCGCAGATCGCCGCCCACCTTGATGGAGTGATTGCCGATGATCTTGGTCCAGTTGTTGACGATCTGGAACTGATCCTCGCGTTCGGTGAGCGGGCAGTTGCAGCGGTTGATATTCAGACCGGAGCCGTACTGCGGACCGCCGACGGTGGAATTGCTGGGATTGGAGTTGCCCGTCACGGTGGAACCGACCTCGGCGATGTTGAAGCCGGGCGCACCAGTGGTGAGGTCATTCAGATTCAGGCCGGGCATGCCGAGGTTGGAGGCAAAGGCGGTGCCGGCATCGTATTTCTGGTCGCCGATGTTGTAGCGGTAGTAGCCAATGCGGAAGTCGGTGAGCAGCGTCGGGCTGATAGCGATGTCGGCGCCGGCCGCGAGGCTGTCATTATGTCCTTGGGAGTTGCCGCCGTAGTTGTTGATGCCGAAGCCCGCACCACCGGCAGCGCCGAAGATCGTAGAACCGCTGAGGGTGTCCGTGAAGCGGCTGAAGCGCTCGAAGATATGCGTCTTCTCGGAGAGTGAGTAGTCGACGCGCTCGTCCCACTGATCGTTGTTGAAGAGGCCGGTGCCGCTGGAGGCGTAGTTGCTGGGCCCGAGGTCGCCGTAGGTTCCCTGCTTGTTGGGCGTATAGGGCTGCAGCAGCTTGAGCAGGCCGAGCGCCTGGGGCGAGAGGTCGGCGGTGGGAATCACGTTGTTCGCGTAGGGTGTGGCGGTGCCATCGGCATTCTGCGAGTAGACGAGGTTCGTCTGGCCGAGGGCGGTTGCGTATTCGCTGAAGTCGCAGCCCTGCGTGGTGCCTGCATAGGGCGTTGCGGTCCCGAGGCAGGTCGCAATGAGGTGCGCCGAGGGAACGGTCATCGTCGCGGCCGTGCCGACCTTCTGACGCACGCCCTGGTAATCGCCGAAGAAGAAGAGCTTGTCCTTGAGGATGGGACCGCCGATGGAGCCGCCGAACTGATTCTTCAGGCCGGCAGGGAAGGCTCCCGAGCCGGGGAACTGCGTGTAGGGATCGGTAGCCAGATTGGCGTTGCTCTCGCGATAGTCAAAGGCGCTGCCGTGGAAGCTGTTCGATCCTGAACGGGTCTGCGCGGTGACGACGGAGGATACGGCCTTGCCGAATTCGGCGTCGAAGTTCTGGGTGGTGATCTTGGTCTCGCTTACGGCGTCGAGCGGGGGATTGATGACGATGATGCCGAGAATGGGATCCTGATTGTCCGTGCCATCGAGCTGGAAGGCAACGCCGCCGAAGGCCTGTCCGTCGACCTGGATCTGCTTGGAGGCCTGCGGGTTTTCATCCGCCGCATGGCTCCAGCTGAGTTGCTGTGCGCCGGGAAGCAGGAGCTGGAGGTTGGTGAAGTTGCGATCGCCGATGGGCAGATTCTCGACGGTGGCCTGATTGAGCACGGTCGAGACGTCCGCGCGGTCGGTCTTGAGGATGGGAACCGCATCGGCATTGACGGTGACGGTCTCGGACGATCCGCCTACTTCGAGTTTGGCGTCGACCTTGGCCGCGGTGTCGGCGGCGACGACGATGCCGTTGGCCTCGAAGCTTTTGAAGCCGGTGGAGACGATCTTGATGTTGTAGGTATCCGGGATAAGGTGCTCGGCGGTGTATTCGCCGGAAGCATTCGTAGTGAGTGAAACTACTGTGCCCTTCTCCACGTCTGTAACTGTGACGGTAACATTTGGCACCACGGCGCCGGTGTTATCCATCACCGTGCCGAAGACCGAGCCGTAGACGGCCTGCGCGACGGCGGGCAGGGGCTGCAGGAGCAGCGCAACAACGGCACAGCCGATGACCATGAGACAGCGAAGCTTCTGCATGGGACGGACCTCCTGAAAAGCAATGCAGCGAGGTGGTTCGCGCCGTCTTCTTCTGCCGTACAGCCAATGGGGAAGACTTATCCGCGAAGGGGGTTATAGAGCGATGCCCGTATTGGGTCTTCGCCCCCGCCAGGACATGCACTCCGCATGTCCCCGATCGATCTACTTCTCAGCGATTTGTTTCTCCAGCAATCTCTTTCGACCGAATCCGGTACTGCAATCCATCAAAGTGTGGAAGACGACCTACGCTGAATGGGCTACAGTCGTCGCGATTCGGGCAACGTTCTAGTAGCTGCCTGAGAAGCTTGTCAACACATACTCGTGGGCTATCGAAGAAAATCCGCAGCCTGTTTTGACCTTAGTCAACAGGCTTTTCAGAATGGGAAGGCGGAAGTCTGCTCCGCGGCCCGCGTGTTGTCATTCCTCGAGACGAGAGCTGGCAGGATACAGATAAGTCGCGTTAAGTGATGGGGTTATCTTGCGGCTTAGAGGCCGGAGCAGCTCCTGCTAAATCGATTGCTGTAACCGCTATCTCCGGCGCGGATTCGTCCCGGATGGTTTTTCTTCAGGGACGGTTACTGAGAATGGTCCCAACCTGAGACATCGGGGCCTTTTCCGGGGCGGAAGCGGCGAAACGAAAGGTTGACAGGTTCAGGAGCTCCGCCGAGGCCGAGCCTTCGCGGAGGCGGTAGAAGCGGTCGACGGCGGGTGTATCGAAATGCTGCACGGCGCCCGAGGGCCAACGTACTTCGACGCTTTCGACCGAGGTGGCCGAGCCAAGGCCGATGGGCTCACGCCAGGGGTTGCCGCCGAAACTCGCGCCGTAGCCGATGGTCCGGTAGACGTGGCGCTCGACGCCGTTCTCGCGAAAGCGGACGTCGATCCGCGCGCCGAAGGCCGGGCGATTGGAGCGTGTGCCCTCGAGGATGAGGGTGATCCAGTGGTTGCCGTTGCCGGGATTGCGATAGAGCGAACTCATGAAGAGATCGCCGGGCAGCGCGCCTCCCATCTCCTCGAAGACATCGACGCGGCCGCTGTTCTCGAAATCGGCAAAGGCGACGCCGTGGCCTTTCTGCAGATTGCCGAAGCCTCCGGCGGTGGTGACATCCTCGAATTTGTCACCGTTACGGTTACGAAACATGCGGTTGGGCAGGAGTGTGCGGTAATCGGGATCGCCGTTGCCGAGATACACATCGAGCCAGCCGTCACTGTCGAGATCACCGAAGCTGGAACCCATGGTGAGAATGGCCCGGTCGAGATGGACACGATGCGTGACGTCGGTAAATGTGCCGTCGCGGTTGTTGCGATAGAGGCGTGGCAGCTGTGCATCATTTGCATGACCAAGCTCGAAGGCGCCGACGTCCTCTTCCGACGTGATGCCGTAGCCCGCGACGAAGAGATCGGGCCAGCCGTCGTTGTCGTAATCGAAGAACCATGTGGCGAAGCTGTGCGCGGGGCCTTGTACATGCGCCTGCGCGGTCACATCGGTGAATCGCCAGTGCGCTGGGTCAGGATGTGCGGGATCTGCCGGGCCATCGTTGCGGAAGAGGCGATTGTGGCCATCGCGCGTGGAGATGTAGAGATCGGGGCGCCCGTCATTGTTGTAATCGCCCCAGGCCACGCCTTTCACATAGCCGAGATCGGCGAGCCCGTTCTCGGCACCGACCTCTGTGAAGGTGCCGTCGCGATTGTTATGGAAGAGCTGCGAGCGCCATGGCTGACCGGGCTCGGATTCGTGGCCGAGGAAGAGATCGAGCCAGCCATCGTTGTCGTAGTCAGCCCAGGCCGCGGTCTGCGTGGGGCCGAACGTGAGCAGACCCGCGGCCCTGGTTACGTCGTCGAAGGTGCCGTCGCCGTTGTTGCGCAGGAGCGAAACCGGATAGTCGCCGAACTGATGCCACCAGCCTCCGCGCAGAATGAGAATGTCGGGCCGCCCATCGTTGTTGTAGTCCGTGGCGACGAGGTTGAGGCCGCCGGTTTCGCCGATGAGCCCGGCGGCGGCGGTGCGGTCGCTGAAGGTGCCGTCGCCGTTGTTGTGATAGAAGCGCAGCTGGTCGAGTGGGCCGGAAGAAGACAGCATGATGTCGAGCAGGCCGTCGCCGTCGAAGTCCTGCACGGCGACGCCACCGGCGTGATTCATGGCGTGGATGTTGGTCGACATGGCAATGTCCTCCCACGCGGGAAATGGCGCATCGGAGCGGAAGCGGTCCTCCGGAATGAGCCACGCGTGCGGGACTTTCGCGGGATACTCGCCAAGCTGCATGTAGGCGATGTTGAGCAGCCAGCGCGCGAGATTGTCATCCGGCTTCGCGGCGAGCAGCGCAGTGTATTCGCGGACTGCGCCTTCGGCTCCGCGCCGGATGGTGTGCACGCCGGAGCCGCGGATGGGGAAGATACACGATGCGGCGGCGTGATGCGTGAGGCAGTTCTCCTGCTCGCCGAGGCGGAGGTAGGCGAGCGCGAGATTCTCGTGGAGGCTGCGGTCTAACTCAGCCGGAAAGTGCAGGCCGCGATTCTTGCCCAGCTTTACGACAGACTCGAAGGTATCGACGGCGGCTTCGCTGTCACCAACACGCAGCAGCTCGTTGCCGAGCTCGATGCGGACGGGGATTTCCTTGTCGAGGGGCAGGTCGTGCGCGAGAAGCTGGCGATAGTAATCGGCGCGTTGCGCGGGCTTGTTGGGATCAGCCTTCCAGTCGGTGTGGTCATAGATGCTGCGCAGCACCTCGGCCATCTCGCGTGTGGAGGGTGCTTCATAGGACGGTGTGAGCTGCTGCGCGAAGAGGTAAGGCAGCGCTGCGAGGGCGAACGTGATCAGCAGCGGTGTGCGTGCGCGGCGCATCGGGAGCATGATACGCCGCGCACTGCATTCGTCACGAACAGACTGCTCTAGTGCGCGGGAGCGGTGCAGGCGCGTGGGGGAACATTGACCGGCGTCTCCGGCTGATGTGCATCACGAATGAGCGCGTTCATCTTCAGATACGTGGCGTTGGTCCATCCGAAGCCAATGACGTTCATCTTGTAGCCGCTGGCCACGTTGACCTGCGTGGATGCGGTGACGACGTCGTACTTCTCTCGGATGGTCTGGTCACACTGGTAGTTGTTGCGAACCATGGTGGTGAAGCGGCGCGAGATGCGCACCGCATCCGCAAGGTCGCCTGCCTTGGCGAGGCCATCGGCGGCGATCCAGTTGGTGGGCGCCCAGCCGTAGGGGAGATCCCACTGCACGCCGGATTCGACATCGCTCATGGCAAGGCCGCCGGGACGCTCGAAGAGGTTCAGATGCGACTCGACGGCTTTGGCCTGCTCCGCATCGGCAACACCGGCCCATAACGGATAGAAGGTGGCGATGTAGTGGTAGCTCGACTGGCGACCGGCAACGAAGTCGTAGTCGAAGTACATACCCTTTTGTGCGTTCCACAGATACTTATTGATCGCAGACTTGCGGGCAGCGGCGTCCCCACGCCAGTGCGCGGCCTCCTGCATCTGCTTGCGCGTCTCCGCCATCCAGGCGAGATCATTCTCATACTTGTAAAGCAGCGCGTTCAGGCAGACCGGGGCGTAGTGGTGCGTCGAACCGTCATAGGCGCCGAAGCGGAAGGACGGATCGAAGCCGGACTCGCGCATGGCGCGGTCGCCCTTGTAGAAATCGCGGCTAAGCCAATGGCCATCGACATGCGCGTGAGCGCAGACAGGCGAGATGTGCGGGTCGCAACTGGTTTGCGCGAGCTGCGCCTGTTGCGCGGCGTTGGGGTTGTCCGGCCCGGAGACGAGATAGTCGCCGCGCTCCTTCGGGTGCGCGAGCAGCCAGCGGATGACATCGGGATAGTAGGTGGAGTCGTCGGCCATCTCCTCGACCGGGCCATCGCCGAGGTCGTAATAGCGGGCCAGGCCGGTGGTGCCGGCCTGATGCTCACGGCTCATCCACAGCGTGTGATCGCGCACGGCATAGGGATACGAGTAGTTGAGCCAGTCGGCGGCGTCCTTGGTCTTACCCTCGGCAATGTACGTGTCATAGACGGCGCGAATCATGGAGGAGAGGAACGGCGGTTGTGAACGTGTGAAGTAATAGGTTCGGTTGGCGTTCAGGATGGCGCCGTAGTACTGGATCTCAAAGAAGAAATTCTCAACCATGCCGCGGGCGAGATCGAGGCGATGATCCTGCAACAGGCCGAGGACGATGAAGTAGCTGTCCCAGCCGTACATCTCGTTGAAGCGGCCACCGGGGACGACATACTTGTTGGGCAGATAGAGCAGGCCCGCGTCGGGGATCTCATGCGGCTTGATGTCGCCGATGCGGTTGATGGGATGCGGCAGGTAGCGTACCTGCACGTGGCACTGCGTCTCGAGCGCCTTCACCTCGGGCCGCTCCGGATAGCCCGCCGGAAGATAGAGCACGGAGGCGCGGGCAAGCTTGGTATCGGCGACGGATTTGCATTCGCTCATGGAGCGGGTGAGCGAGTCCCAGGCGTGATGGATGTAATCGTCGACGGGCGGAGCCTGCTGCGCCGAAGCGAGACTGAAGGCAGAGACGAGAAGCGCGAGCAGAGGGGCGAGTCTTTTTCGTATGACCATAGCGGCAACCTGACCGAGTATCTTATCGGATGCGGGCCAAGGCCAAGCCGTTTTGGGGGAATCGGCGCAGGTACGCTAGCGCGAAGTGGACGGCACGAGGCGGATATGGCGCACCGGGACATGCGGATCGCGGACCTGCATCTGCTTGATCATCTCGCGCAGGCGGAAGGCCTTGATGAGCTGCTCGTCGACGAGACGGCGATGGCGGCGGCGGTGCTCGGGATCGATAAGGGTGTGGGCGTGCTGCTCGTCCTGCGAAGCCTGCTGTTCGAGCCGGAGTGCGGCGGAGAGCACGGCATCGCGAAAGCGGGCGCTGACGTGGAGTGGTTCTGCAGACCGGGATGCAAACATGGGAAAACCTCGGTGATAAATGTGGCAGGAATCCTCATGTCTCCTGCTTCTATGCCGATGTTAGAGGCGCAATTGCAGGGCTGGGAGATGCCGGTGGGTGCAATTGCCGGACTCTTTGGTGTAAACCTGTACGAATCTGGGACAGTGCTGCGGTGCGCGGAGCCGATCGCCTTCGGCATATGCTCACGCTGGTCGCGATCAGGGTTCTTTCTTCTGGTGCCGGTTCGAGATCGTGTCCTCCCGCCCAAGCGAAGCTTGGACGGGGCACCCTCATCCTCGCTTGCCGAGAGTAACCGCAGGTCCCTCCACTGCGCTCACTTCGTTCGCTTCGGTCGGGATGACATGTTCAGAGAAAGAGAAAAGCTTGCCCCGGTCCGGATGACAGCCTGTTGAGATGGCTTGCAAGCGAAGCGGCGCGACCGAAGCCGCGCCGCTTTATTTGTGATGGTAAGGATTTACAGTTCTAGCGACTTCTCCGCTGCGAGCTTCGTCGCGCTGGCGATGAAGTCGGCCAGCGGCTGCGAGCCCTGGTCGCCCTTGCCGCGGGCACGAACGCTGACCGCATTCGCTTCGGCTTCCTTGTCGCCCATGACCAGGACATAAGGAACCTTCTGCATGGTGAGGTCGCGGATCTTGGCGTTCATCTTCTCGTTGCGGGCATCGAGTTCCACGCGGAAGCCGGCCTTCTCAAGCTCGGCCTTGACCTTCTCGGCGTAGGGCAGGTGCCGCTCGCTGATGGGCACGAGGCCGATCTGGATGGGCGCGAGCCACAGCGGGAAGGCGCCTGCGTAGTGCTCGATGAGCACGCCGAAGAAGCGCTCCACGCTACCGAAGAGGGCGCGGTGGACCATGACCGGCTGATGACGCTCGCCGTCCTCACCGACATACTCGAGCTCGAAGCGCGCGGGCAGGTTGAAGTCGAACTGCACGGTCGAGAGCTGCCACAGGCGGCCGATGGCATCGACGAGCTTCATGTCGATCTTCGGACCGTAGAAGGCGGCTTCACCGGGGATGGTCTTGAACGGGATGCCCTTGGCCGTGAGCACACGCTCAAGCGAGCCGATGGCCAGCTCCCAGTCGGCGTCAGAGCCGGCGTAGCTCTGGCGATCCTTGGGATCCCACGCCGAAAGCTCGACCTTGAACTCCTTGAAGCCGAAGGTCTCGAGCACCGACTGCGCGAAGTCGATACAGGCAGCGATCTCGCTCTCGACCTGGTCGCGGCGGCAGAAGATGTGGGCGTCGTCCTGGGTAAAGCCGCGCACACGCAGCAGGCCGTGCATGGTGCCGGAGCGCTCGTAGCGGTAGACGTTGCCGAGCTCGGCGTAGCGGACGGGCAGCTCACGGTAGCTCTTGGGCGAGTTCTTGTAGATGAGGATGTGGCCCGGGCAGTTCATCGGCTTCAGGCGATAATCTGCGTCGTCGAGCTCCATCTTGGTGAAGAAGTTCGCCGAGTAGAAGCCTTCGTGGCCGCTGGTCTGCCAGAGGTTCACGCGCATGGTGTGCGGCGTGTAAACGAGATCGTAACCGCGACGGATACATTCGTCGCGCATCCAGTCTTCCATGATCTTGCGGATCATGGCGCCCTTGGGATGCCAGAAGATCAGGCCCGGTCCGGCGAGCTCCTGAATGCTGAACAGGTCAAGTTGTTTGCCGAGGGCGCGGTGGTCGCGGCGCGCGGCTTCTTCGAGGCGGGCGAAGTGCTCGTCCATCTCCTTCTTCGAGAAGAAGGCAGTGCCGTAGACACGCTGCAGCTGCGGATTCTTCTCATCGCCGAGCCAGTAAGCTCCGGCGAGGTTGGTGATCTTGAAGGCCTTCACGCGGCCGGTCGAAGGCACGTGCGGTCCACGGCAGAAGTCCACGAAGGCGCCGTTGCGATAGAGGGAGATCTCGTCTCCATCCTTCGTAAAGCGCTCGATGAAGTGGATCTTCATGAAGTCGTTGTCGGCCTTGAAGCGGGTGAGGCCCTTCTCGCGCGGCTCGTACTCGCGGGTGAACTTCTCATCGCGCAGCACAATCTCGCCCATCTTCTTCTCGATCTTTTCGAGGTCTTCGGGCGTAAATGGGGTGGGGCGATAGAAGTCGTAGAAGAAGCCGGAGTCGGTCGCGGGACCGTGGCCGAGCTTGGTCTCGGGGAAGAGCTCGAGGACGGCGGTGGCGAGCACGTGCGCGGCCGAGTGGCGGACGACCTTGAGGGCGTCGGCATCCTTCTCGGTGAGGAGCTGCAGCTTGACGCTGGTGCTGAGCGGTGTGGCCATGTCGACGAGGCGCGGAGCGCTCGTGTCTTCGGCGGCATACATGGCCGCATCGTCGGAGGTTTCCTTCTGCTCGGTTTCCGTAGCGGCTGCATCGACGGGCTGGATGCGGGCGACGACCGAGGCCGCGGCGAGGCGCGGCGAGATGCTCGAGGCGACCTCAAAGGGCGTGACACCGGCGGCGAATTCCTTGACGGAGCCGTCGGGGAGATGAACCTGAATCTGATCCTGAATTGCGCTCATGAAAATGTGCCGATTCTGCGCCGTGGCGCGTGAGTCTTTGTCCTTCAAGGATATGTGCTGGCGGCGGGTCGCGTCGAGCGAGGCGACAGGCAGAGGCTGAAGCCCGCACGCTTTCGGCATCGGTATGGCACGGATGAGGCTTTTGGCACGAACCAGCGTTCCGGCCTGATTTGAGACCGGACTTCAGGGGGCATTCAGGATTTGCTGTTAGCATCCGAGGTTGACGTTGCCACGCAGGGAGGATGCATGACGGAGATTCAGGACCAACCAACATTCACGCCAAGGCCCAGGGCCGGGCTGGCTCTGGCGGGGTGGCTGTTGCTGTGCCTTGCGGTGGGCGGCGTGTCCTCGATCTTTCCCCTGCACAACATCCCTACCTGGTACGCGGGGCTGATCAAGCCGCCGCTTACGCCTCCGAATGGGGTCTTTGGGCCGGTGTGGACGGTGCTTTACATCCTGATGGGCATTTCCGCGTGGATGGTGTGGAAGACGCGGCCGAGCATATGCCGCCGCACTGGGCTACGCCAGTTCGTGATCCAGCTGGCATTCAACTTTCTGTGGACATGGACCTTCTTCTCCCGGCACCAGATGCTGACAGCGCTGGTGGACATCGTGATCCTGCTCCTGACGATCGTGCTGATGATCCGGACCTTCCGCAAGATGAGCGTGACGGCGGCGTGGCTGCTGGTGCCGTACCTGGTGTGGGTGGCGTTTGCGACGTATCTCAATGTGGCGTTCTGGCGGCTGAATCCCTAGAGCCTGTTATGCCGCGCAGCAGCCAGCCTCGCGCTGCGCGCTCGTGTCAGCAGTTAGTCGCAAAGACGGCCGTTGGGTCGCGCCCTCCGACCCAAGCAGAGCTTGGATGGGGCACCCTCATCCTCGCTGATTGAGGAGAACCGCAGGTTCCTCCACTGCGCTCGCCTTTGGCTCGCTTCGGTCGGAATGACAGTGTGTTTTTGATATCTGAGAATACGAACGACAACGGCCAGCGCTAACCCTCAGAGACCCACCCATGACCAACTGCTTGTCATGGGTGGGGCACCCGGCGCGATGTGCCTGGCTGGTTACTGCTTCTCCGGCTCGACGGCGCCGGGGAAGACGCCGGGGAGCGGCTTCATCTGCTGCTGGCGAAGCTCGGGATGGGGCAGCGGCTTGCGGGGCAGCATCTGGTCGCGCTGGGCGGCGTTGTAGACAAAGATCGCCTCGACGACCGCAGCCTGCTTCAGATCGCCGGGCTGCAGGCGCTCGAAGACGTCCTGGTTGGAGTGGTGGGTGCGGGTCTCGTAGTCGAGCGGATCCTGGATGAACTGGAAGCCGGGGATGCCGACCGCGTCAAAGGACAGGTGATCGGTGCCGCCGGTGTTGCGGTAGGTGATGGTGGTGACGCCGAGGTCCTTGAGCGGCTCGATCCACTGGCGGAAGATGGGCTCGATGGCGGCGTTCTCCTGCAGGTAAATGCCGCGAATCTTGCCGGAGCCGTTGTCGAGGTTGAAGTAGCCGGAGATGAGCTTCTGCTCGGGCTTGAGCTCGAGCGGGCCGGTGCCGCGCATGAACTCAGGCAGAGCCTTCTGGTCGGGCGTATCGAGCGGCTTGGCTTCAGCGAAATGCTCCTTCACGTAGCCGCGCGAACCGAAGAGGCCTTCTTCTTCCCCGCTCCAGAGGGCGATGCGGATGGTGCGGCGGGGATGGACGTCGAGCGCCTTGAGGATGCGGATGACCTCCATGGCCACGATCGATCCTGCGCCGTTGTCGGTAGCGCCGGTGCCGGCGATCCAGCTGTCGAGGTGGCCGCCGACCATGACGACCTGATCCTTCAACTCGGGATCGGTGCCGGGAATCTCGGCGATGGTGTCATAACCGTGCTCGTGCTCGCCGGTGACCCTGGTCTCGACATCGAGCTGGATGGTGACGGGCACGTGCGCCTGCAGCAGGCGGTAGACACGGCCATAGCTTTCGATGGCGGCCACGACGACCGGCACCTTGACGGCAGTCTCGGCCTTGTAGGGATAACGGCCAAGGGCGGCTCCGTTGTCGTCGAAAATGATTCCGCCTTCGCCGCCGCCGTTGGCTGCGTCGCGGCTGGGACGGATGACGGCCGCTGCCTTCTCATCGGCGAGGAACTGGGCGATCTTGTCGGCGAGGCGATAGCGAGCCATGGCGGCGCGGACGCGGGCCTGCTGATCACCGCCACCACCTCCGCCGGGGCCACCGGGACGCGGAGTCTCGGTGGGCGTCTCGGCGAGTTCCTCAAGCTGCTCCCTGGTGTAGCGCTCGAAGAGGGCCTTGTCGACGGGCGGAACCTCGCGCATTTCCCCGAGGAGAACGATCTTGCCGGCGAGCTTTCCCTTGTACTGATCGAAATCCTTCTCTTCCTGAATGTTCACGTAGACGACATCGCCGGTCACCGGGCCGTTGGTCGAAGACGACCATGGCGTGGCCTGCGCGATGAAGACGGCGGTGTCGGGCGAGGTCATGCGCACCCAGGTGTTGAGCTGCTGCCAGCCGAGGCCGAACTCGCCCCAGTCGTCGAGATGGGCATTGGCGGCGCCGATGGCGGTGAGCTGGTCGCGGGTCCAGGCGTTGGCCTTGGCCATGTTCGGCGAGCCGGTGAGGCGCGGGCCGATGTCGTCCGTCAGGGCCGAGGCGTACTCCATGATGTGCGAGTGCTGGAGGCCTTCCTCGCGGATGCGGGCGTACATGTTGAGATCGATCTTTTCGGTCGCGGGCTGGGGCTGCTCCCAGGCAGGGATTTCAGTCTCGGGCTTCGGCTTCTTGTCCTTATCGGCGGCGTGCGCCGGGATGGCCAAGGCCACAAGGGCGAGCGAAAGCAGGGGTACAGAGAGCGGACGCAGGGGCATTTTTTCGAACAGCTCCTCGGGCAGGTTGCGTGGGATGGAAGGCAGCATACCATCCGCAAGAGCCGGGACGAAGAGGTTTTGTTTCAGGCCTTTGCTGCTGCGGACTGGCCGTCCAGGCGCTTCGCCTTCGGCCTCCGCTCCCTTTGGTCGCGATCCGAGGGGCGTGCCTCCCGTATCCTCGCCGGTTGAGAGAACCGCAGGTCCCTCCGCTGCGGTCGGGATGACCAATCTTGAAAAACCGAAACAAAACCCGGAGTGTTGGGCTCCTTACCTTTTCAGCCGGCTGAGCCTTCGGGCAGAACCTCGTAGGGACGCATCATCTCGTTGTCTTCGTGCTCGAGGATGTGGCAGTGCCAGACGTAGCGGCCGGTGTAGCCCTCGAAGCGCACGAGGATGCGCGTGATGGTGGCGGGATCGGTGCGGGCGACGTCCTTCCAGCCGGACTCGAGCGGCTCGGGCGGGATGGCGGGACCAGTGAAACGGACGTGGCCATTCATCATGAAGCCGTAGGTCTCGAGGGGGCGGCGATCGAGGATGCGGAAGCGGACGAGATGCAGGTGGATGGGGTGCGAGTCTTCGGTGAGGTTGACCAGCTCCCAGATCTCGGTGGTATTAAGGACCGGCTTCTCGGTGACGGGCGCGTGCCAGGGGGTCTTGTTGAGCAGCATGCCCATGGACTGCTGGACCTGATCGAGGTTCTCGTCGAGGGTGAGACGGCGGGTGCGGATGGCGGAGGTTTCATCGAGCGGCGGCAGCGGCTGGTCGCGCAGTGTTTTCGGGATCGACTGCGAAGACGTAGCGGCTTTCATCCCGACCCGGAACTGCATGAGGTCGAAGGAATCGCTGATGAGCTTGACGTTGCGACCTGCGAATTCGCTGAAGTCGACGAGGACATCGACGCGCTCGCCGGGCGCGAGCGGGATGCGCTTTGCCTCGATGGGCGCAGCGAGCAGGCCCTGGTCATTGCCGATGACGTGCAGCGGCGATTTGTTCTCGAGCGAGACACGGTAGAAGCGGCCGTTCGAACCGTTGAAGATGCGCAGGCGATACAGGCGCGGCTCGACTTCGAGATACGGCAGGAGCTTGCCGTTGACCAGGATGGAGTCGCCGAAGACCTCGGGCACCCAGGGGTTCGCGGGATCGGGCGAGATGGGGTAGATGAGCTGGCCGTCCTGTGCGAGCAGGCGATCGGCGAGCAGCAGCGGGACTTCATACTGACCGCCGGGCAGATCGAGGCTGGCCTCATGCTGGTCGCGGACGATGGCGAATCCCTGCAATCCGGCATAGATGTTGAGCCGGTTAATGCCCATAGTGTGGTCGTGATAGAAGAGCAGCGCCGACTCCTGCTTCGAGGGGTAGAAGCAGTTCTGGACGCGGCCGGGGACGATCCACTCCTCGGGGTAGCCGTCACTCTTGGCCGGGGTGCGGCCGCCGTGGAGGTGCGTGACCGAGCGGACCTCGGGCAGGGATTTTTCTGCGCCCACCAGGGTGTGGTCGATGGGCAGGAAGTGATGCGCCGGGAGCTGGCTCACCCAATCGACGGTCGCGCCCTGGCCACTCTGGATCTCAATGGTCGGACCGGGGAAGCTATCCCCGTAGACCCACATGCGCGTGGGCGGCAGGTCGCGATGCACCTTCACATGTGCTTCGCACTGCGGGATGCGGTAGTGCGGCAATGTCTGCCCGTGCAGCTCGGGATGGGGCTGCATGCCGACGGGCTTCGCCAGCACAGGGATCGGCAGCGGATCGACGAAGGGTGCGAGCGTGGAGGGATCGAGCTGCGCCGTCGGCGGCATGTGGCGCATGGGCATGGCAGCGAGGCGGCCAGCGCCGAAGCCGGCGAGTGCGAGGGAGGAAGATTGCAGGAAGGCGCGGCGGGATGGTTTCGGCATCGTCGGGTATTTTCGCTTGCGGCGGGGTGACGCGGGGTGAATTTCCGTTGAGGCAAATGCGGCGCAGCCTCCGGCGGCAGGAAACCGCCGGAGGCTGCGATGGGGGTGTTCTCTACCAGCGGTTGCTCGTGCGGTTGTCGTCGTTGCCGTGGCCGTCGTTGTCCGACCAGCCGCCACCCCAGCCAGCCGAGGAGCCCGGCTCGCCGGTCGCGGTGCTGAGGATCACCACGCTGTTGCTGCGGCGGTGGCTGAAGTCGAACATGCTGTCGATCGAGCCGGAGATGGCGTCAAAGGAACCGCCGCCAAGGCGCTCACCACCAAGCCAATTGTCCTCGATGAAGTGAATGGTCGAGCTCTGATCGAGGGTGCCGTGGTTCACGAAGTTGCGCTTCGCGTAGGGCGAGATGACGAGGTACGGCAGGCGCGGGCCATAGCCGCAACGGCCCTGGGCGTGCTCCGTGCCGCTGATACCGGGCAGGCCTGTGACCGAGGCGCTGCCGCACTCGCCGGTACCGGTGAGCATGTCCGCAGCGGTCTCGGACTGGTTCACGATGGGGCTCATCTGGTGGTCATACCAACCGTCCGAGTCGTCGTAGTTGATGATGATCGCGGTCGAGGACCAGTCCGCGCTCTGCATCACGGCATTGACGACCGTGACGACGAAGGTCTGCTCGTCGAGCGGATCGGAGTAGCCGGCGTGCGCATCCTCATAGCCGGGGGCCTTGAGGAAGCTGACGGAGGGCAGATTGCCGGCCTTGAGGGCGGTGTAGAAGTCGTTGATATCGTACTGGTGGTTGGCACGGTCGCCCTGCTTGCCGATCAGGCTGGTGGAGCTGGGGCGCAGGTGCTTAGGGTTGGCCGTCGAGGTGTAGTACTGGAACGGCTCGTGGTGCGGGATGTAGTCGTTCTCGGTCACGCCGGTGACCGACGAAGTGGTCGAGCGCGAGCAGCCGGTGGTCTTGTTCGAGTTGGTGGTCGAGGTATCGAAGCCGCCCTCGAACCAGCCCCAGGAGATGCCCTTGTCGTTGAGCAGGTCGCCGATGTTCTTGCCGCCGAGCTGCACGGTGGCGCCGGTGGTGGTGGAGCAGATATCCCCGATGGGGTCGGCGTCGCTGATCAGCGTGAAGCCGCCGTTGCCGTCGGCAACGACATCGCCGCTGGCGTTGGACTGGTCGATGACGCCGTTGGTCTGTCCGGAGACGAGGTTGATGGCGCCGTCCGTCGAGGGACCGAAGTTGGTGCCGTAGGCGTTGTCACCGAGAGCGAAGTTCTGGGCGTAGTTCCAGAGGGCGGTGACGGTGTTGCCGTCGTAGTAGCCCATGACCAGGCCCTTGGTGGTCTTGCCGGTCGGCGGCGGACCGGCGGTGCCGGTGTAGGCCGGGAACGAGTCCATCAGGCCGCCGTGGAAGGCTTCCTGCTCGGGCGTGTAATCGTGGTCCTGATCTGCGGTCGCGGCCTGCGAGCGATCGAGGCGGAAGGGATTGGAAGCGCCGGTGCCGTTGACGTCCTTGTTCAGCGCGTTCGGGTTGCTGGTAAGCAGCGCACCGGTGAGGCCGTTGACGGTGGGGGTGCCGGCAGCGGCATAGAATGCGGGCTCACCCTTGGGGTTGGTGGCATTGGGATACGTCGCGAAGTAATGATCGAAGGAGATGTTCTCCCCAAAGATCACGACAACGTGCTTGATAGGCGTCGCCGTCTGCGCGTCGTCTTCCGCGCGCGACACGATGGGGGAAGCGAGCTGTCCGGCTACGAGAAGCGCTGCCAAAGAAGTCGCTACATGCTTGTGCATCACAGTCCTCCGACGCCGGGTGGGAGTCCGGCGGCTTAGACAGGGTCCACGGAATTTATGAATATCCGTTGACTGTTCTGTAAAGGATCGGCGAAAAGCTGGTTACTCTTGAGCGCTGGGTATGACAACCGCGTCAATGGCGTCGACAGGGTGTAAAGCCGGTGTGGAGTTTTTACGGGACGCCGGTGATTTGTGCCTTCCGGACGATGATCGAGAGCGGATTCCATGTTTCAGAAGCGAGATATCGGCGGCTCTGCGCGGACTGTTGTTCCAGAACGTTCGCTCGTACCTTCCCGCCCAAGCGAAGCCTGGACGGAAGCACCCTCATCCTCGCAGAACAAAGAGAACCGCAGATCCCTCCACTGCGCTTCGCTCCGGTCGGGATGACACAGTTCGGGGATGCGCTGTGCCGCTAGACCAGCGCGGTGCCGGCGATCTGCTCCAGAACGCGGAGCGGGGAGTGCTCGGGGGCGACCAGCGCCTCGGGACGAACAAGGAAGGTCTGCTCGAGGGCATACTGCCCGGCGAGCACGGCGTGGGGCACGGTGTCGGTGTAGACCATCCAGCTGGAGCCCGTCGGGAACTGGTAGGGATAGCGGGCGCATTCGGCCTGGAAACCCACATTCTCCTTGAGGAAATTGTGGAAACGCATCATGAAGTCGTCATACGGGGTCCGTTTGAGCGACGGGATGGCCGCCCCTAGTCCGACGGCCTGGCCGAGGTTCTTGCCGAACTTCGAGACGAAGGTATCCGGGCGCGGACCGATCTGGCTGGGGACAAATTCGCGGACGACCTGCGCGAAGGGATCACCGACGATCCAGTCGCGTGTGCGCGTGGGATGAATGTTGTTGAAGAAGCGCAAAATGCGGGCGCCGTGCGTGGGCCGCGTGGGGAAGGCATCGGTGTGCAGCAGGTCATTGCGCTTGCGCAGCGCGAGATCGCGGCCCTGCTCCTCCTGCGGGCGGAAGCTGGCGTAATCGAGCTGCCAGTTGGAGCGGTAGGGGGCGAGGAAGCCGGTGAGGAACTGCGTGACGGACTTCGAGTAGTTGCGCATGATGCCCTGCAGGCGCTCGACGGCACGGGCATCGGCGGTCTTCGTATCCACGCCGCTCAGCTTGTCGATGTTCGGCTTGTAGGCAATGTTCTTGTGCAGCGAGCTATCGGTCTGCTGCTGGCCGAGGAGGAATTCGAGATCCGACGGCGGGAGGACGATGGGCGTGTGCGGGAAGTAGAGGATGTCGCCGGACTCGAGCTGCTCGCACCAGGTGCGGAGCTGCGCGTCGTTGGGAGAGGTGTGCTGCGCCCAGGCGCCGTCTTCGATGGTGATCAGACCCAAGATTTATCCCCTTACCGTATCGGCGAACCTGCGGCGCGCCCAGAGTGAAAGCAGCACCACCAGCGCCAGAGCCATCGCGGCTACACCTGCCGGCAGTGCGAAATAGCGATAGCTATCTGCCATATTGACGCCATGATGACCGGCAGAGTTCCAGAAGAGGATGCCGAGGATGGCGACAAAGCAGGTAGCGAAGAAGACCAGGAAGCCGAAGGCCACGGCCATGAGCAGGCTCGAGAAAAGACCGAGATCGCCGAGCGGAAGGCCGAGGATGCGATTGGGGCCATTCGGGGCCGGGATGGATGCAGGCATGGTGGAGTTCCTCCATACGCGCCTATGCGGCAATAGGTAGAATACAAGCTTATGGCTGAGCTAGCGCAGGTCCCCCTTCTTCCGGCGGCACAGGTAGCGCAAGAGGCGCGCGTGCAGCAGGCACAGAATGGTGTCTGTTACGCGAGCTATGGTGAAACACAGATCTCCGCCGAGGATCTCGAGCGGATCGTCAACGCGGTGCCATCATCGGTGGCGAAGGCGCTGACCCAGCGCGCGTACTACTTCGTGCCGCTCACGCTGGGCGAGCAGGACGAGACGACCGTGGCTCCGAAGTACACGGTCGACCTGGGCGACCGGGCGATCTGCCACCGGAACTTCCGGTTCGGCGGCTCGGAGTGCATCTTCATCTCGACGCGGCTGATGCAGGACCGCTTCGCACTGGCCTTTGAATACTTCATCAACGTGGGCCACCACTTCGTGGACTCGGTGGGCGTGCCGGCGGAGTTTTCAGAGCTGGTGTGGTCGCAGGCGAAGGCGGATGTGCGCGGGGAGACCAGCCAGGATGCGTGGGAGAGCCGCCGCAAGGCGACCGAGCGCATCGATGGCGACCGCGAGCCGGACGAGAAGGCGAAATCGAGCTACTTCGAATCGGCGTTCTCGGATGCGATGGCGATTTACATGCTCTCGCTCACGCTGGACTTCGACTACTCGGAGCTGCGCGAGCGCGAGTATACGCTGATTGCCGCGCCTTCGCTGGCAGAGCGGCTGCGGCTGGTGGCGAAGTTGTTCCCGCCGAACGCGGGATATGAGTTTGAGATCCGGTACCGGCGTAGAGGGTAGCTGGCCTCGCGCTGCGCGCTCATGTTAGCGCGCCTTCGGCGCAGGCAGCCAGGCATAAAAACGGCCAGTGGGAGCATTGCTCCTGCTGGCCGTTTCTTTTCCTCCAAACCCTGTCATTCTGACCGAAGCGAAGGAACCGACCGTTCTCTACTCAAGCGAGGATCAGGGTGCCTTAGCACTAAAGCTTTTCCACATTAGAAAAGGAAACAATGGCTCCGCCACCCATCCCAATTACGTTAAGCCCTGAGTTGGTACTACAGTTCCATCCCTCGTAACCAGACGAGTCATTGAATATCTCTAACTGAAGTCCAGACTCAAACTTCAATGAGAAATCCCCTGTTCTGCCGGTAAGCAAAACGCTTTTCAGGGGACTTGCGCTCAGCAGTTTCAACGCTTCAGCCTGACCCTCAACAGGTGAGGGAAGCCCGAACATCTGCCCATCATCTTCGCTTCCCAGTACGATCCCGTCTTCATTCGTAATGCGCCAAGGGCATGTAACATCGAGGACCAGACCCCCGCTAAAAGTAAAACGCCAGGTATGAGAGGAAAAGGTTTCGACTTGGCTGCACGAGCTACCTTCCGCAGCCTCTGTAAGCTCGTGTTGAATCTCGGCTGTGGTCATCTGAACTCCTACTCTACTCGGTAAAACCCAGACTGAAACTTTCTTATCAAGCAAACAAAACGGCCAGCAGAGGCAAACCTCCACTGGCCGCTTTATCACTAACCGTTCTTGTGACTAACAGCTGCTACGCGCGCAAGCGCGGCTGACTTGCCGACTCGCTTGCTGCGCAGCCGCGCTGTTTAATGCTTCTCGAACATCGCCTCGACGTCCTTGCTCAGCGCGATACGGCCGGCTTCCCGGGTGTAGAACATGTGGCCGCCGGGGTATTCCTTCACCGCTACGCGGGTCGGGTCGCCCATGACCGGCATCTGGTTGACCGAGAGCACCGAGCCCATGAAGGGGCACGAAAGGTCGTTCCAACCGTGGACGATGAGCACGCGCACCTTGGGGTCAGCCGCTACGGCGTCACGCAGCTGCTCGACCGAGCCCTTGCGCATTTCGCCTCCGCGATCCCACTGGCGGTTCACGTCGTAGGAGAGTGCGTTGTAACGGGCATCGACCTTCCAGCCGACGGTCTGGGTGACGAAGTTGACCATCGCCGTCGTGGTCGGCGCGATCATCGCGGCCAGGATGGGATCGTTGGCGCGCTGATCGGAGTCATACGGGAAGGGATCGAACGAGGTCACGTTCGAGTCATAGACCGAGGCCAGCTTGCCCTCTTCGCGATGGACTTCGCGAAGATACGAGCCGGTGTCGAGACGGCCGCCCGCGTACTTCACGAAGGAAGGATCGAGGCCGGTCAGGTCGGTGACCTTCTGGATCATGGCCTGCGTGGCGGCGGTGTCGGTGTAGCCCTTGATGAGCGTGGTGGCGTAGTCGCCAAGGTCATAGCTGATGACCTGCTGCATGGCCTCGGGCGTGAGCTTGTGCTGGCGCTCGAGGTTGGCGGCGGTGATCGAAGGCAGGGTCACCATCCACGGAATGGGCGAGAGATCGCCGTTCTCATCGATGGTCGGATTGAGGTAGGGCGAGACCAGCACCGCGCCGTTGAGTCCCACGCCGAGCTGCGACTGCAGGTAGTAGAGAACACGCGGTCCGCGGAAGCCGCCGTAGCTTTCGCCGACAAGGTACTTGCGCGATTCCATGCGGCCGTTCTTCACCAACCAGTCGTAGACCACACGCGAGAGGTATTCGATGTCGGCTTCGGTCGAATAAAACTGCTTCTTGGTCTCGGCCTCGTTGACCAGCGAGCGGCTGAAGCCGGTGCCGATGGGATCGATGAAAACGAGATCGGTGAAGCCGAGCCAGGTGCCCTGATTGTCAGAGAGCGTGGCGGGATCGGACGGGCTGTCGCCGTCATTGCCGGCGTTCAGGTGCTTGGGACCGATGGCTCCGAAGTTGAGATACACCGACGACGCGCCGGGGCCGCCATTGAAGGCGAAGGTCACGGGGCGGTTGGGGCCGGGCACGGTGTACGAAGTGTAGACGACCTGTCCGGAGGCCTTGCCGTCCTTGTCGTAGACCGGAATGGTGCCGACGGTGACGGTGTAGTGCAGGGTCTTGCCGTTCAGCTCGATGGACTGCTCGACGTGCGCATCGGCAGGGAGCGGTGGCGCGGGCTTGAGTTCGGGTGTCTTGGCATCGGCCTTGTCAGCCGCTTTGTCTGCCGGCGGAGGACCATCGGGATGCTGGGCGAAGGCAGGCGCAGAGAGCGCAAGCGCGGCGACGAGGCCGAGCGCAAGCCGGCGATTTGTCACCGTGGCAGATACATTCTGCAAGGAGCGTTCCAGGGGGGCAAAGAGATTCATAGCGCTACCATACACTGCGCGCGATCGGCGGTCAGGCACAAAAACGGCCAGGGATAGAGGGGCCAGCGATAAAGCGGTGAGTGGTGAAACGGTTAGCAAAAGCGACGATCCGGGTGGCCCACTCAAGCCAACCGCTGGCTTGCATGAGGCACCCGCGTTCCTCGTCTCGGCACGAGCCTCGCCGGCCGTCTTTATGACTGACTGCTTGCGGCGCAGCCGTGCTGACTCGCCGCACCGCTACAATCTCCTCATGATTGCGCATCTGCGGGGACGCCTTTTTTCGAAGCAGCCGGGCCAGGCGATTGTCGAGGCCGGGGGCGTTGGTTACGACGTCACCATCACCATTCCCACCTTCACCTCACTACCTGCCGAGGGCGCGGAGGTGGCGCTGTTCATTCACACGCAGGTGCGTGAGGATCTGCTAGCTCTCTTCGGCTTCCTCGACCTGAATGAGAAGCGGCTTTTCGAGCGGCTGATCACGGTAAGCGGTGTAGGGCCGAAGCTGGCGGTGACGATCCTGAGCGGGCTGAGCACGGAGATGCTGGTGGGCGCGATTCGCGGACAGGATCATGCGACGCTGACGCGCATTCCCGGCGTCGGCAAGAAGCTGGCCGAGCGGCTGGTGGTGGAGCTCAAAGACAAGCTCGAAGACATGGCATCCGCCCCGGCAGCGGTGGTCTCAGCCGGACCGGCGGGCGAGGATGTGCTCTCGGCGCTGGTGAATCTCGGCTATCAGAGACTTGCGGCGCAGAAGGCGATCGAGACGGCTGTGGCCAAGGACAAGGAACTGGGCGATCACTTCGACGAGCTGTTCCGGGCGGCGCTGAAGGTGATCCGGTAGCAGCGGTGAGTGTGGTGGCCATATTTCCTGTTGCTTGATTGGTGATGAGGATCTTTCACCATACAGAGTGTCGTGCCACTGCAGGCATACCTTTCAGCTCGGAGACGCAAATATCTCGGGATAGGGCTTGTGTTTTCCCGCCCAAGCGAAGCTTGGATGGGGCACCTTTATCCTCGCTGGTTTGAGAGAACTGCAGGTTCTTCCACTGCGCTCACTTCGTTCGCTGCGGTCGGAATGACAGTTGTTTCCTGAGATTGAAGTGGATAAGGAACGGCCAGCGGAGCAATGCTTCCGTTTTTTGCTGGCCGTCCTGTGACTGGATGCTCACGTCAGCGTCACGTACGTCGAGTAGGCACGGTCCTCGATCTGCGTGAAGGGCGCGAGTTCCACGGGGCCGGCGTCGGTGCGGATGTGCCAGTGGCCGGGGGCGCCGGCTACGGCGAGGAGTTGGTCGCGGCCGGCCTTTACCGGCTTGTCGGTGATGGCGAAGAGCACGATCGGGCCGCGCAGGACGGCGACCGTCTCCGGGTGTTGGGGATCGACCGGTTCAAGACGCAGTGTCATGGGCAGGGACAGCTCGACGCGATCGCCACTCTTCCATGTCCGGCGCAGGGTCGCGAAGCCCTTATCGACCGACACGGCTACAGGACTACCGTTGACGGTGATCTGCGGGCCTCCATCGGCGTTGGCCCACGTGGGGATACGCAATTTAAGCGGGAAGGCTGAAGGTCGACTGAGCTCGACACGGAAAGAAACCGTTCCGCGCTCTCCTGCGACGTCGAAGGGATAATCGCCGCTCTGGGTGAGGGTGAGCGACGCGCCGCCGGGGGTGGTCCACTTGAGCGTCGAAGGCAGGTAGAGGTTCACATAAAGCGCGCCTGCGCGGTCATGGAAGTAACCGAGGATGTGATAATCCGCGGCGACCTGCGGGAGCGTGCCGGAGCAGCAGGGCCACTTGTCTGGGAAATAAAAGCGCGAGCCGGAGTTGTTGTAGTCGGAGTAGTAGAAGGCCGTGCCGTCGGGTTGGAGGCGCTTCGCTCCGAGAACGGTGTTGTAGAGGACGCGCTCCATGCTGTCGCCGTAGCGGCCGTCGCCGGTAACCGAGAGCAGGTAGCGGGTGATCTTGAAATGGCCGTAGGAGCCACAGGGCGTCTCGAAGCTGTGGTGCGTGCTGGAGAGGCTCTCGTAGAGCTTGCCTTTGCCCGGCTCGACGAAGCTCTCATCCGGGCCCCAGCCGCCCGTGGCGAAACTCTGGGTAGTGAGGATCATCTCGAAGGCGTTGGTCGCGGCACGGAGATGGGTTTCGCTGCCATCCGAGAGATACGCCTGCATGGACGAGCTGAGCGAGTTGCAGTGGCTGTAGGCGTGGTGGTGCGGCAGCACGTTCTGGTTGGCGGCGAGGGGTGTGAACCAGTCTTTGTCGAGCAGGTAGCGTGAGGCCATGGTGCGATAGCGATCGCCGGCACCGCGCTGCCATGCGAGGTAAAGGTTTTCTGGGAGCGTGTAGGGCTCATCCCAGCAGAAATCGTCCGAGGTCGGATCTCCGACGGAGGCGCGCCATGCTTTCTGATCCTCGCGCGTGAGGGCGCGGGGTGGCAGATGCGGCTGAGCGGCGTCGGTGGTGCGATCTAAAAGCGCGAAGGCCTGCGCGTTCCCGGCATACTGGTGCGCGTCGATGAGGCCGCAAACGGTCTTGTCGTAGACGTAGGACGGGAAGCGGAACTTTGTATAGAAGCGGGGCGAAATGGTCGGCTGATAGAGCGCAAGCAGACGATCGACGCGAGCCTTGGCAGCGGGATCCTTTTCAGCGGCGTAGCCGCGAGAGAGCGCGGAGATCCACTGGCCGAAGGTGTGACCGGTGCAGAAGCCATGTCCGCCGGAGGGCGTGCGCTCATCGGCGGAGACTTCGTCATACCAGCCGCCCATATCGGGACCAGGACCGGGCAGGCCGGCGCGCAGACGCCAGGGCTTGAGAAGGCTGTCCTCGTTCAGACCGAGCAGCAACGACTGCGTGTGATCGAACTGCTCGCGGGCGAGTCCGGGTGCGAGGCTGACAGCGCCGTAGGGAACGGGCTCGAGCACGGTGCGTGCGGTCTGAGGCTGCGTTTGGGATTGGGCAGAAGCGGGAACAGGGCAGGCGGCAGCAGCGGTAGCGAGTGCAGCAGTCTCAAGAAAAGCGCGGCGGGAGAGCATGGGAATCCTCCGGCAGCCATGCTATGCGGAGGAGGGGTGAGTGCGCCAGCGGGTCAGCGGGTCAGCGGGTCAGCGGGTCAGCGGGTCAGCGGGTCAGCGGG
>NZ_JASGFD010000064.1:0-26462 GCF_047605705.1 Silvibacterium sp.
GGTGAGCGAGGAGGAGCTGCGCGAGTGGGATCGCCGCTCGCATGAGCTGGCGGGTGAGGGCGCAAAGATCGAATACGTCTGCGAGTTCAAGCTCGACGGGCTCTCGATGGCGCTGCATTACCGCGAAGGCGCGGACGGCGGCTCGTATCTCGAGCGCGGCGTGACGCGTGGCGACGGCACCATCGGCGAGGATGTGACCGGCAACGTGCGGACGATCCGCTCTGTGCCGCTCTCTATTTCGAAGACGAAGCGCGAGAAGGCCGGACTGCCTCCGAACTTTGAAGTACGCGGCGAAGTGGTGATGCCGTTCAAGGCGTTTCTGCGCATGAATGAAGAGCGCGAGGCCGCGGGACAAGCGCCGGCGGCGAATCCGCGCAATGCCGCGGCGGGCACGATTCGCACGCTCGAGCCGAATATCGTCGCGCAGCGGCGTCTGGATTTTTATGGCTACTTCGCGCTCAATGAAGCGGGCGAGAGCTTCTTCGAAGAGCAGTCGGAAGCGCTTGAGGCGCTGTCGAGCGCCGGATTCCGTGTGAATCCTCACCGCGAAGCGGTGAAAAGTTTTGAAGGCCTAATGCAGTTTGTAAACCGTGCCGAAGAAAATCGTGCCGATCTCGGTTACGAAATCGATGGCGTGGTCATCAAGATCGACTCGGCCGCAATTCAGCGGCGGCTCGGCTTTACCGGCCGCGCGCCGCGCTGGGCCGTGGCGTACAAGTTCACCGCGCGCGCCGCGATCTCCAGGGTCGAGGACATTAAGGTGCAGGTGGGCCGCACCGGCAAGTTGACGCCGGTGGCATGGCTAACGCCGGTGGCTATCGGCGGCACGACGGTGAGCCGCGCCACGCTGCACAACGCGGACGAGATCGAGCGGCTGGGCCTGCTTGTCGGCGATTATGTGAAGGTCGAGCGCGGCGGCGACGTGATCCCCAAGGTCGTCGAGGTGGTCGAGGATGCGGAGCATCCGCGCGGCACAACGAAATACAAATTTCCTTCGCACTGCCCGGTGTGCGGCAGCGAGATTGTGAAGACCGAGGGCGAGGTCGACTATCGCTGCGTAAACGCCGACTGCCCGGCGCGGCTGGTGGAAAGCGTGCTGCACTTTGCGGCCCGCAAGGTGATGAACATCGAAGGCCTCGGCGATGTGCTGGTAGAGCAGCTGGCGACGCGCGGCATGGTGAAGAGCATCGCCGACCTGTATTCGCTCAGCGAGGAGCAGCTGTTGTCGCTCGAACGCATCGGCAAGAAGACAGCCGACGCGCTGCTCGACGAGATTGCGAAGTCGAAGCAGGCGGGGCTGAGCCGCGTGCTCTTCGGACTCGGCATCCGCTTTGTGGGCGAACGCACGGCGCAGCTGCTGGCCGAGGAGTTCGGTTCGATGGATGCGCTGATGGCCGCCTCAGCCGAAGATCTTGAACATGTGAATGAAGTGGGACCGCGCGTCTCGCTGGCTATCCGTGAATTCTTCGATGAGGAAAAGAACCGTGCACTTGTCGAAAGACTGCGCGAAGCGGGCCTTGTCTTCACCGCGGAGAAGCGGAAGAAGTCTTCCGAGCTGGAAGGGCTGACATTTGTGCTGACCGGTACGCTGCCCACGCTCTCGCGCGAGGATGCGAAGGCGAAGATCGAAGCAGCAGGCGGCAAAGTCTCAGGCTCTGTCAGCAAGAAGACGCATTATGTCGTCGCCGGTGAGGATGCTGGATCGAAGCTGGAAAAGGCACAGCAGCTCGGGGTACAGGTGATCGACGAGGCTGCTTTGCTGGCTATGCTGGGCTAGATTCTCTGCGAATGTAGATCCTTTGATACCCCACTCAAGCCAACTGCAGGCTTGAATGGGGCACCCGCCGTTTCTTTTTATTAAGGAAGTATTCGATCCCACATCTCAGAAGCGAGACGTGGGGAACCCTGTCGAGAGCGGTGCTCTCCCTCATCCTCGCTGATTCAGAAACCACAGGTGCCTCCACTTCGGTCGGGATGACAGTGCGTTCGTAGCTTGCAGAATGTCGTTTCAGCTTGCGCCGGCGGTCGAGAACACCTGCTCTACCTCGCCGTTGTCGACGCGGTAGATCGCGTACTGGCGTTCCGTCTTGCCCGCAAGCTCGAAAACCAGCTCGGCTTTGCCGTCGCCATCGGCATCGAGCGCGTCGACCACCAGCATGCGCGGAGACTGGTCGAGCTGATCGTCGTCCGTGAGCTGGTGGAAGAGCACGCGCGCCTTTCCGCTGAAGTCAGGCTGCGCGATCAGTGTGGCGTACTTCACCTTGCCGTCGGGCATCGTGGTCTTCGCCGTGAAGACCAGCGTCGCACCGCCGCCGAAGCTCAGCGCGTAGGCGTGGAAGTGCTCATCGGCCAGAACAGGCAGAGGCGGAGGTACAGCCTTACGATGCGCGTTTCGCAGCGTGGTCGTGCGGCCGATGGCCGATGCAGCCGTATTGCCCGTAGCTGGAGCAGGGGAGGTCGATTTCGGAGGTGTGTCACTGCCGAAACTGCCTCCACTGGGCGCGACCAGGGGCTTGCCCGCGAAGAGGTTCTGCGCCATGCTTTCGAGCTGCGCCTGGGCCGCCTTTTCGTCCGCTGGATCGGCCCACGAGTAGCGCCAGTTCTCCGAGGGATGCGTGGAGACATCGGAGATCGCGACCATTTGCTCAAGGTTCTCCGGATGGCCGCTTAGTTTGGCAATCTCGACATCCGAGGGCACATCCAGCTTCACCTGCTCGTCCGGGCGTCCATGGCGCAGATGCGGCCGATTCGGATCGAGGTCAGCGGTTGCCGTTACCGGCGAGCCATCTCCGCCGGCTGCACTGGGCTGCGTTCGGCGGTGCATCGTCGGCCGGTCAGGATCGACCGGGCCGGTGCCGCCCGGACTACTGCTGCCGGAATTGTTGCCGGTGCCCCCCGAACCGCTCGTGGAGCCGTTCGTGGAACTGCTGGTGGAGCCGCTATTCGTTCCACTGCCCGAGTCGTCGGTCTTGCGGTGCAGCGTGGGACGGTCCGGATCGGAAGACGAGGTGTTTCCCGAGCTATTGCCGGAATTATTGCCAGAGCTGTTCGTGCCTGAACTGCTGGTCGAGGGACTTGTGGAACCACTGCTGTTCGTCGAAGAGCCGCTGCTCGAAGTCCCACCGCTGCCATCGTCGGAGCGACGATGCAGTGTCGGCCGGTCGGGGTCCTGCGACGACGAGGACGAGGACGCGCCTCCGCTGTTCTTACTGTTCGAGCCGTTATCGACGTTCGAGGGGCGATGGGCGAAATGCGGCTGGCCATCGTCGTCATCCCATCCGTCGATCTTTGGAATCTTTTTCGATGCCCTGAGCTTGGCCTGCGAGGGAGAAACCGGCTTCTGATAGCCGCCGATAGCGATCCATGAGCCACCCGGCCCACCGACATTTGCCGCCGCCTTTACATCGAAAAACCCTTTGGCCAGTCCACCTTCTTCCAGCTGATATTGCGTGCCCGTCTCCACGGCGAGCGGCACCGGCTGCGCGAGATAGAAGGCCGCGGGCTGGAAGGTGGTGCCGTCCCACACTGCGAGAGGGATCAGGCGGCTGGCAATCGGCTTCGTGTAGTCTCCGGTGTATTCGAGCACTGCCGTGGCGCGCAGGGTCTGCGGCTTCTCGGCCTTGCCTGTATCCACACGGCCCACGTACTGCGCCTGCGAGACTGCAGCACCTGCTGCCAGGACACTCCCCGTCAGCAGCCATCGTGACTTCTTCCAGCTCCAGTTCCCGGTCAACCCGACTCCCCGCATCGCACCCACCCGGCCGTCATCTATAAGCTATAAGACGCGAGACCCTGCCGTGGGCGGCTCGCCTGAGGAGATTCCAGAGAAATTATGGAACTGAACGAGAAAGTCGACTTCACCGTTCTCAACGAAGACGGCGAAACCGTCCATCTGAGCGATTACAAGGGCCAGCCCATCGTCCTCTTCTTCTATCCCCGCGCCGATACGCCCGGCTGCACCATCGAGGCCTGCGGCTTCCGCGACACCTTCGACAAGCTCCAGAAGGCCGGCGCCGTGGTGCTCGGCATCAGCCGTGACACGCCGAAGGCGCAGAAGAAGTTCAAGGAGAAGTACAACCTGAACTATCCGCTCCTCGCTGATTCAGACGAAAAAATCTGCAATCTGTTTGGCGTCCTGAAGGAAAAGAACATGTATGGCAAGAAGGTGAAGGGCATCGAACGCACCACTTACCTGTTCGGACCCGACCTTACGCTGCTGAAGATCTTCCCCAAGGTGAAGCCGGAAGGCCATGCCGAGGAAGTGCTTGCGGCGATCAAGGCGCTGAAGAAGTAAACGGAAAAGGACCTGAGGCTGTCGCTCACTTCGGAATATTTCTGCAATTCGAAGGCGAACCGCAGGTCCCTCCACTTTGCTTCGCCCTTCGGGCTGCGCTCCGGTCGGGATGACAAGTTTGATGGATTGAAGAATAAACCGCCATGCCCAAGCCTCTTCCCCGAACCTTCTACCTGCCGCCGCCGGATATCATTTCGAAGGCGCTGCTGGGCAAGCTCATCACCCATCGCTTTGAGGGCGAAAAGCTTACCGGCAGGATTGTGGAGGTCGAGGCTTATTTCGGTGAGAACGATCCGGCGGCCCACTCCTTTTCCGGAAAGACAGCCCGCAATGCCGTCATCTTCGGTCCACCCGGGCACGCCTATGTCTATTTCATCTATGGGATGTACTACTGCCTGAATCTCTCCTGCGAGCCGGAGGGGCAGGCGGGGTGCGTGCTCATCCGCGCACTCGAGCCGGTGAAGGGGATGGAGACGATGGCACGGCTGCGGGGACTAGCTTCCGGTGTAAAGCCGGCCCTGCTGACGTCCGGACCAGGTCGGCTCTGCCAAGCGATGGGGCTGACCCGCTCCGCGCACAACGGCCTCGACGTCACCGACCGCAATTCGCCGCTCATTGTCCACGACGACGGATATGAGCCGGAGTTGATCGTCGCTACCCCGCGTATCGGCATCAGCAAGGCGGCAGACCTGCCCCACCGGTACTTCGTTGCCGGAAATACCTGCGTGAGCGGACCGCGAAAATAGAAGCCGGACAAAAACACAAACGCCGGGCAGTTGCCCGGCGCTGCATCGTGGGTGGGTTATGTTGGCTGGTTCAGGGGACTGATTAAAGTCTAGTGGACGGTCGAGGCGACGACGGCCGTCATGATCGCACCGGTCGCAATCGCGGCCAGCACGTAATTGCCGTCCACCTCACGCCACTGGTAGCCATGCGGCGGGGGCTGCAGGTGATAGTGGCGATAGTCGATCTGATGGCCACGCGCCCAGTCATTGTGCGCGATGTGGCCACCCTGATGCCAATCGTCGTGACGGACATAGCCGTGCGGGTCAGGATGGTGATCGTCCGGGTGTTGCGCGAAGGCCACACCGCCAGCCATTACCGCGGCCAGGGTCGAAAGCGCTGCTGCTCTGCGAATCAGCTTCATAAATCCTCCGGACAGTACGATTCGTTCTATCCCGATGGTGTTGTTCGGCGGCCCGCATTTTGCGGTGGTAGCGCTTGCCCTGCGACGTATGTCCTTAATTCTGGGACTTTTATGAAAGCCGGGTTACGATGCTTCCATGCGGAAATCTTTTGCAGTTCTAGGCCTTGCGGCCCTGCTCGGTCCTTCGCTCCAGGCTCAATCGCCCGTGCCGCCGCGCGAGGCGAAGGGCTATGCCGCCATCCAGGAGTCCGATCTTCGCCGCGATCTGGCCTACATTGCGAGCGACAAGCTCGAAGGCCGTCTGAGCCTCCAGCCCGGCGACGAAGCCGCGGTCCACTGGATCGCGGATGAGTTTGCCAAGGCTGGCCTCGTTCCGGCGGCGAAGGATGCCGCAGGTAAGCCCTCCTACCTGCAGGCCGTTCCCATGGTCGAGTACCGCGCGGACCGGGCCACGACTTCGGTGACGCTGACGCGGGGTGGGCAAACCTCCGTATGGCACGCACCCGAAGCCTTCGGCGCCTATCGCAAGGCCATTGATCTCACCGCGCCCGTGGTCTTTGCCGGATACGGCATCACCGCACCGGAGCTTGGCTATGACGATTACAAGGGTATCGATGCAAAGGGCAAGATCGTCTTTGTCTTCGATCACGAGCCGCAGGAGGACGATCCCAAGTCGATCTTCAACGGCACCGGCAACACCCGCTACGCCACCACGCGCGTCAAGCTGCTGAATGCACAGGCTCACGGAGCCGTGGCGCTGGTCGTCGTTGCCGAGCCCAACCGCAAGCACCTGACGAATGCCGAGCGGGCCGCCCGCATCGGCGGCAGCATCACCCGCGCTGTGCCGATTCCGCTCCAAGCCATCGCCGACGACGAGCTGCACATACCCAGCGTGCTGGTGCTCGACGATGTGGCCGACCAGCTCTTCGAGACGCTTGCCGCCGCCCAGCATACGACCGGCAAGGCCGAGGCCTCGGCGCTGCAGGCAGCCATCGACAAGGACCTCTCAGCCCAGAGCCGTGACCTGCCGGACACCACGCTGACGCTGCATCTGCGCAATACCTCGGAAAGGGACGGGACAAGCTGGAATGTCGTTGGCCTGCTGCCCGGCTCCGATCCGAAGCTGAAGGCGGAGACGGTGCTGATCACGGCGCACCACGACCACGACGGCTCCGCGCCGTGCCCGGCGGATAAGGGCGGCGTGAACGAGCAGGGTCAGCCTACGCCTGCCGGCCCGGACTGCACGCAGATCTGGCACGGGGCGGATGACAATGGCTCTGGCACGGTGGGTGTGGTCGAGCTGGCGCACGCCTTTGCCGCCAACGGAGCGCGGCCAAAGCGATCCATTCTGTTTGTGGTGTTTGCAGCCGAGGAGCGCGGGCTGCTGGGCGCCTATTACCTGGCGCAGCATCCGCTGCGGCCGCTCGACACCACCCGCGCGCAGATCAACTTCGACATGATCGGCCGCGACGAAAAGCCCAGCCCGCAGACCGACGGCCTGATCCAGATTCCGCCGGACACTTCGAACCGGCTGAACCTGATCGGCGCGCTCTACTCCCCGGGCTACGACGCGGTGGTGAAACAGGAGAACGAGCACGTGGGACTGGTGCTCGATGACCGCTTCGACCACGAAAGCGCGCTCAACGTCTTCTTCCGCTCCGACCAATTCCCCTTCGTGCTGCACAACATCCCGGCCTTCTGGTGGTTCACGGGCTTCCATCCTGACTACCACCACATTACCGACACGGTGGAGAAGATCGACTATCCGAAGATGACGAAGATCCTCGAGCTGGCGTACCTGAGCGGTTGGCGCTTCGCCAATGACGCGCAGACGCCGGTGTTTGTCGAAAATCCCAGGCCGTAGCGGACGCGCGAAGCGCATTCGCGGCAGTCAGGGATAAAACGGTTAGTTGAAAAACGGCCAGTAGATGCCAACCGCAGGCTTGAATGGGCCACCCGGAGCTCTCGCAAAAAGAGAAATGGCCAGCAGGAGTGATGCTCCCGCTGGCCGCTTTTTACTGGCCGTACTTGTGACTGACTGCTCGCTGCTCTCTTAGCCGATCTTCCGCTCGCTGCCGAGCACGTCGTCGAGCAGCCCGGCGAGCGAGTTGGTGCGGGTGCGCAGCTGACCGTTGCCATTCCGGGTCTGTTCCTGCAGCGTGGCCAGCTCATCGGCGATGTTCAGCGCCGCGAGCACGGCCACGCGCAGGGAATCGACGGTCTTGCCACGCGAGGCGACCGCACGCATCTTCGTGTCGACCATCTCGCCCAGCTGCCGCAGGTACTCGGGATCGTGCCCGCGCAGATGGTAGGTCTGATCGTAGATGTCGACGGTGATCGCCTCCATCTGTCCCGCATCCTGGCGGGGATCATTCTTGGATGACATCGCCGGTTTACTCCTTTCCGGTTTTTACTCCGGACGGCTTACGCCGGGATCTCTTCGAGCTGCTTGAGCAGACGCTCGACGCGGCCGCGCACGTGCTCGCGCTCGCCCTCGAGGTTGCCGATCTGCTGCGTCTGGTGCGAAGCATGCTGGTCCAGCTCTTCGATGCGGCGATTTGCCGCGCCGAGCTGCTCCTGCAGACTCTCCGCACGCTGTTCCGCATTCAGGCCACTTTCTTCGAGGCTCTGAACCGTCTCTTCGAGCGACTGGATCTTCTGCTCCGCCTTCGCGCGCGCGTCGCGCTCTTGGTGGAGCAACTCGACCAGGCGCAGCACACGCTGCTCCAGTGCATTGAGTTCATCGGCGGTCAGCGGAAGCTGGGTTTCCTCAAGAGCGAGCGTGGACATCGGCGAAATACCTCTTCGTTGGGAGAAATCTTCTCTTCGTTTCTTCGCGCAGTATAGCGCCGTGGCCATGGTGGATGCCGGAAATTCCCGGCAACGCCGGAAGGCACGTGCCTTTTGGGATACCCGCCCGCGACGAAATGCGGAATTTGAAAAACGATCAACCACGCAGTTGTCCTCCGAGCGATGCCAGCGATGCGATCACCCGCTGCGAGAATTCCTGCAGCTCTTCGTCACGCAGTGTGCGCTCATTCGATTGCAATACGGTGCGCAGCAGCAGCGAATACTGCCCGACAGGAGCCAGCTTGCCAGCCGGATCACGCAGGATCTCCTTCGCTTCGAAGCTCTTCAGCTCGGCGATGCCCAGCCCGCGCAGCGCCGAGTCGATCGCTCCGTAAGGAACCGCATCCGGAAAGAGCAGCGAGAAGTCGCGGCGCACCGCCTGGAAGCGCGAGAGCTCACGCATCACCGGCACTCGCAGCGACTGCTTGTAGAGGCGATCGAGATACATCTCGCCGAGGAAGCAGGTCTGCTTGAGCTTGCGACGCTCGGCTTCTTCGGGATGCAGCTGGCCGAAGTAGCCGATGGTCATGCCGTCGAGCACGACACGGGCGCTGCGCCCGGGATGCAGCCACACCGGCAGCAGCAGCGCGTCATAGTAAACGCTACGCGCGGTGAACTTGCCTACCAGCGCCTCGACAGCGCCCTTGACGTCATAAAACGTGACGGACTCTGCGCCGAAGGCGCGTCCGGAGGCTCCGAGGGTCAGCGCGGGCTTTTCTTCGACCTTTTCGGTGCTGCCGCTGAAGGCCGTGCCTATCTCGAAAAGCGCCACGTCTTCGACATCGCGGTTGAGATTGAGGGCCAGCATCGTGGCCATGCCCGGCAACAGCGAGGGGCGCAGCATGCCAGCCTCTTCGCTGAGCGGGTTGCCCATGGCGATCGCGCTTGCAGGCTGCGGCGCGAAGAGCGTCGCGTCGGCCTCCGAGCAAAAGGTCGAGGAGATGGCCTCGTTCCAGCCCATCGCGAGCAGCTGGCCGCGAACGACGCGCTCCTTCTCGGCCCAGGGCAGCTCGACGACCGAGCCCGCGAAGGCGGGCAGCGTGTTTTTGAACTTGTTGTAGCCGTAGACGCGGGCGATCTCTTCGATGAGGTCGATTTCGCGCTCGAGGTCGAGACGCCAGCTGGGCAGCGCGACCGAGTACTCGCCCTCGCTCTTCGTCTCAAGGCCGCAACCGAGGCCGGTGAGGATGGTCTCCGCGTTGGCGGCGGTGATGCCTTCGTGGTCTTCGGTCACGCCGAGCAGGCGCGTGATTTCGCTCGCGCTGAAGGCGATGCGACTGCGCTTGGCGGTTTTCGCTTCGATTTCCGGGATCTGGATGTCGGCAAAGTCGCCGACGATCTCGCCGCCCGACTGGAGCAACAGCTGCGTGAGCAGCGCTGAGGCTACGGGACCCGCGTTGTAATCCGCGCCGCGCTCGAAGCGATGCGAGGCGTCGGTATGCAGCAGGTGCCGCTTCGACGAACGGCGAATGCTGGTCTGGTCGAACCATGCCGCTTCAACCAGCACGTTCTTCGTCTCGGGGGTAATGCGCGAATCCCAGCCGCCCATAACGCCGGCGAGGCCGAGCGGCTTCTTCTCGTCGGCGACGATGAGGTCTTCGTGGTCGAGCGTATGCACGAGCTCGTCGAGCAGCTTGATGGTCTCGCCCTTGCGCGCGCGCCGCACGATGACCGTGCCCTCGATCTTGTCGAGGTCGAAGGCGTGCGAGGGCTGGCCCATGGCGAACATCACGTAGTTGCTCGCATCCACGGCGTTCGAGATGAGCTTCTGGCCGAGCAGGCCGAAGCGCTCGGCGACGATGCCGGTCGAGGTCGTGACGGTCACGCCGCGCACGACGCGGGCGGTAAAGCGTCCGCAAAGCTTCGGGTCTTCAATCGCGATCGGATACGCCGCGCCCGGCTTCGCCGTGGGCAGCGTGAGGTCGAAGGGCTTCAGCGGCAGGCCGTAGATGATCGCCGCCTCACGCGCGATGCCGTAGTGGTTCATGGCGTCGACGCGGTTGGTGGTGATGTCCATCTCATAGCGCGAGCCGTTACCAGCGCCGAGATCGAAGACGCCTTCGACGGCGATGCCGCGCAGCGTCAGCGCTTCGGCGAGTTCGCGATCGGAGGCTTTTAATCCCGGAAGATATTCGCGGAGCCAGTTGGAAAGAATGTTCATAGCTGCACTCTTGAGCAGTCAGGCATAAAGACGGCCAGTGATGAAGCGGCCAGTAAAAGCTACCCCTGCTTTCGTGTTTCCTCTTTCATCGAATTCAATAGCCCGTGAAGCATTCGGCCGACTTCCTTGCATAGCGACAGTACGTGCATTCCGTCTTCCTTTGATAAGAAACCCAGGCTTTCCGCGAGCTCGGTCTGCGTTTCCAGCTCGAAAAGCGGTCCTCGTGCATGCCCTAAAAAGACTGCAAACGCCCGATCCGTTGACCGTCCCTGCCCTTCCGCGATGTTGCTGGGAATAGAGACCGCGGCTCGCTTCATCTGGCTGGTTAGCCCAAATATCTCTTCCTTAGGGAAACTTCGTGTCAGACGGTAAATTTCCCTGGCTAGTTCCATCGCCCGTTGCCATACGACTAGGTCCCGGAATTGCTTCACGCGCATCGTGTACCCCTGCTCGCATTTCACAACTCGCAACTGGCCGTTTTTATGACTGACCGCTGACCGCTCTTTCCCTGCTCCTACCCAAACTGCTCCAAAAACCGCAGGTCTCCCGAGTAAAGCAGACCGATGTCGCTGATGCCGTACTTCATCATCGCGATGCGGTCGATGCCCATGCCGAAGGCGAAGCCCGAGATCTTCTTCGGGTCATAGGCGGGCTGCTTCTGCTGCACGAAGCCGAAGACCGCGGGGTCGACCATTCCGCAGCCGAGCAGCTCGATCCAGCCCGAGTGCTTGCACTTGCGGCAGCCCTTGCCGCCGCAGAAGGGGCAGGAAATCTGCACATCCGCCGAGGGCTCGGTGAAGGGGAAGAACGAAGGGAAGAAGCGCGTCTTCACGCTCGAGCCGAAGAGCTCCTTCATCGCGTGGTCGAGCGTGCCCTTGAGGTCGGCGAAGGTGATGTTGGTATCGACGCAGAGGCCTTCCAGCTGGTGGAAGATGGGCGAGTGCGTGGCGTCGGCCGCGTCATTGCGGTGCACCTTGCCGGGGATCACGATGCGCACCGGGGGCGCCTGCGCCTCCATGGTGTGGATCTGGACGGGCGAGGTGTGCGTGCGCATCAGCAGGCGGTCGCGCAGCGGCTTGCGCTCCTGGTTGGCGACGACCAGCGTGTCCTGCGTGTCGCGCGCCGGATGACCCGGCGGGAAATTCAGCGACTCGAAGTTGTAGTAGTCGGTCTCGACCTCGGGCCCTACACCGACCGAGTAGCCCATGCGCGCGAAGATGGCGAGCAGCTCGTTCTGCGTCTTGATGAGCGGATGCTCGGCGCCTACGCGCGGCTTGGTGCCGGGCAGCGTGATGTCGATGCGCTCGGCCTCGAGGGCTCCGGAGTGCGTGGCCTTGCCGGCTGACTCCAGACGCTCCTCAACGGCCGCCTTGAGCACATTGAAGCGCTGGCCGATGAGCTTTTTGCCCTCGACCGGCGCCGCCTTAAGCCATGCGTCGCTGATGGCCTTGAGGCGGCCCTGCTTGCGCCCCAGCCATTGTAGGCGGAAGGCCTCGACAGCATCGGAGTCGGCCAGCGTGGCCGCCGACGTCTCGACCTCGCGCAGAACGCCCGCGAAGGCCTGGTCCAGTTCGGCCTCGCTGTAGCCGGATAAGGATGGGATCTGATCCCCGGTATCGTGCTGAGACATAGTCTCTTTGAGGATAAATCAGGGATGGGGAAGTGCCCGGTTCAGGCCGGAACTGCAACCTTGAGCACACGGATGGTCGGCTCGGGGATGGGCTTATGGATATTGTCTGCGACCATCAGCCTCTGCCGTGCGCTTGATCAGCGCATTGCGCACTTCGAGCAGATCCTCCATCCGCTTCCGGACGAAACGCTTCTCTAGGACGAGCCCGAATGGGCCGTATGGCATGGCAAAGGTAAGGTAGTCGCGCATTTCGGTGGCTCCGTCTGCCAAGGCTCGAAACGTGTGCTGATGCCGGAAGAATCGAAACACTCCGCGCACCATGCTGTCTTCGAAGAATTCATGCGGCCGGTACTGGCTGATCACACTGGTGTGCGTCACCCATATTCCGAACTGCTTCGTACGCCATGTCACCTGTTCCTCAGGGCCGATAATCCCGCAGGTTCTCCCGCGAATGGCCCGCAGTCGCTGAGGACGCCCTGCTTCCGCTTCCAGGTCGATGCTGAGCGAGAGCTCGAAGCAGCGCGCTATCGGAGCATGGATGACGGTGGTGGCTTCGATCACCTGCACTCGGGCGCGGCTCCGTAAGATGAAGTCTGGTTAGAACACTAATTTATTGCCCCCTGCTCCAAAGCATGGGAACATCATCCATCCACCGAACGGAGTCTGACCCACCATGAAGCTCGTTGCGCCCCGCAGCGCTTGGACTCTCGCCCTCTTCGTCATCCTGATCGTGGTCTCCTGTATCGCATTTTTCCTCCACACGGCTCCGTCCAGCACCTCTGTGGTGACGTTCGTGCAGCCTGACCAGTTGAAGTCCCCGACGGCATGCCATGCGCTCTACGTCACCATGCAGGGAGACGGACAGGTCCAGGTGGACTCCTTGAAGACCCCGGCAGCGAAATACACGCGCGATGCCGGGCTGGCCGCCATTAAGCAGCAGATGCTGGCTCGCAGCGAGCGCACCGTCTACATCCGCGCGGACCGGGACGTTCCAGTGCAGGATCTTTCTGATTTCTCCGCCAGTGTTCGCGCGACAGCGGATGGAGTGAACGCAGTCTGGGCCACGGACAAGGTCTGGAACCAGGCCCGGACGGGATGCGGCCTCTCCTGAGGCCCACGGCGCTACACTAACCTCATGATCCGCACCTACCAGGGCCACACTCCCGTTATTCCCGATAGCTGTTACGTCGACGTCTCCGCGCAGATTCTGGGGGATGTGGTGCTGGGCGAGCATGCCAGCGTTTGGATGAACGCGGTGGTGCGCGGCGACGTGCACTCGATCCGCATCGGGGCGCATTCGAATGTGCAGGACTGCGCGGTGCTCCACGGCATGCGGCATCTGTATCCGGTCATCATCGGCGAGTACGTCACCATCGGGCACAACGCCACGGTGCATGGCTGCGTGATCGAAGATGCCTGCCTGATCGGCATGGGCGCGACCATCATGAACAACGCCCATATCGGCGAGGGATCGATCATTGCCGCCGGCGCGCTGATCCCGGAGAACATGAAGATTCCGCCCCGGTCGCTGGTGGCCGGTGTGCCCGGCAAGGTTCGCCGCGAACTCACCTCGGACGACCGCGAGATGATCCTGATGTACGCGCGGAACTACCTCGACTACACGAAGATCTACCTGGAAGAGCAGAAGAACTGGAAATAACGCGGCTTTTATACTGGAAAGCATGAATCACAGCCGTTCTACTGCCCTCCAGCAGCGCGCCGAGAGCCTTTTGCCCGGCGGTGTCGACTCCCCCGTCCGCGCCTTCCGCTCCGTCGGCGGCCAGGCTCCTTTCGTGACCCGCGGAGAAGGCGCCTACCTCTGGGACGAGGACGGCAACCGCTACATCGACTACTTCGGCTCCTGGGGACCGATGATCCTGGGTCACGCCTTTCCGCCTGCCGTCGAGGCCATCCAGGAGGCTGCAACGCGCTCGGCGAGCTTCGGCGCTTCGACTGCCGCAGAGGGCGACCTTGCCGAGCTGGTGGTGGAGGCCTTCCCCTCGATCGAGAAGCTGCGCTTCGTCAGCTCCGGCACCGAGGCGACGATGTCCGCTATCCGCTTGGCCCGCGCCTTTACCGGGCGCAAGTACATCATCAAGTTCGAAGGCTGTTATCACGGCCACTCCGACGGGCTGCTGGTAAAAGCCGGCTCCGGCGTGGCGACCTTCAGTATTCCCGGCTCGGCCGGCGTTCCGGACGAGATCGCGCACCTGACGCTCGCTCTGCCGTTCAACGATCTCGATGCGGTGCAGCAAGCTTTCGCGGCGTATAAGGACCAGATCGCAGCCATCATCGTCGAACCCGTGGTCGGCAATGCCGGAACGATTCTTCCCGCTGATGGCTATCTCGAAGCGCTCCGTGCTATCACCACCCTTGAAGGCGCGCTGCTGATCTTCGACGAGGTGATGACCGGCTTCCGTCTCTCGCTCGGCGGCGCGCAGGAGCTGTATCGCATCCAGCCCGACCTCACCACGCTCGGCAAGATTGTCGGCGGAGGCCTGCCGTGCGCGGCCTTCGGCGGGCGCGCCGAGATCATGAACCAGCTCGCGCCGCTCGGTCCTGTCTACCAGGCAGGCACGCTCAGCGGCAATCCGCTGGCCATGGCCGCCGGCATCGCGACGGTCGGGCACCTGGTGAAGCATCGCGCGGAAGTTTACGCGCAGCTGGAATCCGTAACAGCGACTATTGCAAATGGTGTGGCGGAAGAAGCGGCGCAGGCTGGCGTCTCTTTGATCACCAATCGTATAGGCGCCATGTGGACGTGGTTCTTCACGGCTTCGCCGGTGACTGACTATGCGAGCGCAGCCAAGTCCGACACCGCCGCGTTTGCTGTCTTCCATCGCGCGATGCTGGAGCAAGGCATCTGGCTTCCCTGTTCGCAGTATGAGGCTGCGTTCCTCGGCACCTCGCACTCGATTGCGGACGTGGAAGCGACCATCGCCGCTTCGCGCACCGCATTTGCAGCGGTCGCCGAAAAGCTGGCTGCAAAGTAGACAAAAATAATCTACACAACAAAACGGCCGCTTCAAGCGGCCGTTTTTGTTTTCGTTTCCGTGGCACGAGTCTTACGGTGCTCCGAAGAGCTCAACCTCCGGACGGATCGGGTTGCCTGGCTCGGCGCGCGCATACCAGAGCTCAAGGCTATGGATGCGGCGCTCTCCTCCGGGCAGTGCGATCCACTGGCTGGTGCCGCTCGGCGGAATGACGACGCTCACCGGCAGTGTCTGCGCCTCGCCGTTCGCATAGTGGATCACCACGTGGTCGAAACGGATCGGCGCATCATGCACCTGTAGCAGCACAAAATGGAAACGCCCGGCATACCGCTCTACGTGAATATCGTCGTGATCCACAGGGCCGTCGACGTGCGCGGTTCCCAGCACCATTTCCGGCCGCTGCTGCGCAAACGGGGGAGGATAAGGGCGCGGAGCGTATCCGCTATATTGCGCGTGTGCCGCCAGCGGCAGAAAAAGTGCTGCCGTACTCAGAAACAATCGTGGGAGAAATTTCGCTTTGTTCATCGTGTCGCTCCTCGTGAGGATTGAGCCCGTCCAGCGACAGCGCTCGCAGTCACACGGGGATGGACACGCTGGAGCCATCAAAGTTGCGCGGCAATTTTCCTCATGGAGAGAACAGATGTGCGTTCTTCGTTGCGTCGACCGCGCTACAGAGTACATTTATTGCCAAAGGCGGACACCATGAACGAGACCGTTCTCACACCCGGCACCCCACTCACTAGCGAGGAAGTCGTCTCTCTTACGCGCCAGCACAACTACGGCACATGGCGTTATCAAAAGTCGTGGAAGCCGCTGCATATCGTCGATGCCGAAGGATGCTATTTTACCGATGCGTCGGGCAAGCAGTATCTCGATTTCTCCGCACAGCTGATGTGCTCGAACCTTGGCCACAAGAATCAGGCGGTAATCCAGGCCATCGGCGAGCAGGCGCAGAAGCTTGCCTACATCATGCCCGGCTACGCGACGGATGCCCGCGCCGAGCTAAGCCGTCTGCTACTCGACGTGCTGCCTGCCGGGCTGACGAAGTTCTTCTTCGCGACCAGCGGCACAGAGGCTAACGAGGCCGCCTTCAAGATTGCGCGCATGTACACGGGCAAGACGAAGATCATCGCACGCTATCGCTCGTATCACGGATCTACGATGGCCTCGATTGCCGCCACCGGCGATCCGCGCCGCTGGCCGATGGAGCCGGGCGGCAAAGGCCAAGGCTTTCTCTTCGCGCCCGAGGTGAACTGTTACAAGTGCCCGGTCAAGCACACGTATCCCTCCTGCGACATTGCCTGCGCCGACTACCTCGAGCACATGATCGAAAACGAGAGCGACGTGGCCGCCTTGATCGTAGAGCCCGTGGTCGGAACAAACGGCGTGCTGGTGCCTCCGCCGGAGTACATGCCGCGCCTGCGCGATATTTGTAACCGGCACGGTGTCTTGTTGATCGCGGATGAGGTGATGTCCGGCTGGGGACGCACCGGTGAGTGGTTCGCGGTCGACAACTGGGGCGTGCAGCCGGACATCCTCGTCACCGCCAAGGGCATTACATCGGCCTATGTGCCGCTCGGACTCTGCGCGACGACGCAGAAGATCGCAGACTTCTTCGAAGATCACTTCTTTGCGCACGGTCATACCTACGAAGCGCATCCCATCACGCTCGGCCCCGCCATCGCGGCCATTCGCGAGATGCAGCGGCTCAATCTCGTAGCGCGCTCAAAGGAGTTGGGCGCATATCTGGGCGAGAAGCTGCAGGCGCTCAAGCCGAAGCATCCTTCCATCGGCGACGTGCGCGGCCTCGGACTTTTCTGGGCTGTCGAACTCGTCCGTGACCAGCACAAGAAGACGCCCTTCAACACCAAGCAGGACAAGGTGGACGGCAAAGTCACGGTGGTCGACCAGGTGGCTGCGGAGTGCATGAAGAACGGCGTGTCCCTGCAGGCGTGGATCAGCCACTTCGTCATCGCGCCGCCACTCATCATCGAGAGAAACCAGATCGACCACGCAATCGAGGTCTTCGATCGCGCGCTTACGCTCGCCGATCAGGCGCTATAGACAGCACTCCATACGCACAAAGGCCGCGGCATGACGCCGCGGCTTTTGTGCTTCTATCAGGCAGCTGCGTTCCTAGAAAAGGAACTTGATGCCGAGCTGCGTATTGCGGTTGTGGCCATAGCTCCAGCGCGAATCCTCGAAGGTGTTCGAGCTGGGCGATGAGCTGACATCGTCGATGCCGAGATCCGGCATGCCGAGATTCTGGTTGTTGAGAGCGTTGTACATATCCAGCTGGAACTGCACACGCAGCTTCTCGTTCACCTTCTCTTCCTTGAAGAGATCGAGGTCGAGATTCGACCAGGTCTTGGAGAAGACCGTGTCGCGGCCGACACCGATGTACGGAGTCTTCGAGCCCAGATAGTTCACCAGGGCCTGGGTGTTGCGGAGCCAGTGGACTTGCGACGGGCTGATCTGGCTGCAATCGGCCCAGTTATAGAAGCCCTGGCCGACGCCGCAGACCGAGCCATCCGGATCATAGACGCCAACCGTGTTGATGGGAGCCTTCTTGTTCGAGAGCACCGGACGAGCTACGTCGTAGCCGCCCAGCTGCCAGTTCAGGAAGGAGACGTCATCCGAGTAGCTCTGGTAGCCGGCGCCATCACCGAAGAAGCCGTACTGGTACGGGGTACCGGGCTGGCCGCTGTCGAAGGTGTAGATGATGCCGAGGATCCAGCCACCCAGCGCCTTGCCTGCAAGGTTGCGCTCTTCCGCGAAGAAGGGCAGCTCGTAGTGCGCTCCGGCAGAGGCCACGTGCTTGAGCGAGATACCGCTCAACGCGCGCTCCGCTTGGTTGGGATCGAGCGGGTTCTGCGAGAACGCGATCGTGGCGCCGCCGGCATACGTACCGTAGACTTCCGAAGCGTTATCGATGGTGCGGCTGTAGCTGTAGTTCGCAATCGTGGTCAGACCGTGCCACTTGTGCGTCTGCAGCTGGAACTGAAGCGAGTTGTAAAGGGCGAAGGCGCCGTTGTCACGCTCACGCACGTTGCTGTAGTTGCAGTTGGGGCGACCGTAGCCGGGAGCCGTCGTGTCCGTGCACAGATCGACATTGGCGTAGTTCGGGAAAGCGCTCTTGATGTCCAGGAGGTAGGGGTTGCCGTCGATGCTCTGGAACTGCGCCACCTGGTGGTTGCCGACATACTTCACATCGAGCGAAGCCTTGCTGCCCAGCGCCGTCTCGAAGCCGAAGTACCAGGATTCGGTGTAAGGATTGCGGAAGTTGCTCGAGTTATTGGTTGTGTTGCGCGTTCCCGGATTGATGCCAACGCCGGTCGGGATATATTGCAGATCCTGCCCGCGGACCTCGGATGCAAGTACACCGGTCGAGGGCAGGCAGCTGATGGTGGTGCCGCAGCCCGTGATGCTGCCGTTGTTCACGACCGGAGCCGAGGAGGCCGCGTTGATGAACATGTTATAGAAGGCCGGATCGAAGTTGATGGCGAAGCCGCCACGGACGACAAACTTGTCCTTCAGGCTCGCCGGGCTGTAGGCAAAGCCAAGACGCGGCTGGAAGTTCTTGTAGGCCGGCTTGGTATAGGGGTAGGTACGGACCGAGAGCGGCAGGCTCTGATCCCAGTAGGCGGTCGCGGCATCTTCTTCGCGCTTCACCGTCTCGTCATGGAGCAGGTTCACTGCCTGCGTGAAGAATTCATAGCGCAGACCGAGGTTGACGGTGAAGTTGGGCGTCAGCTTCCAGTCATCCTGGAAATAGGCCGCATAGTCGGGTTCGGTGAACTTGGTGGTGAAGTTGCCATTGGCCAGCGTGAAGGAGCTGGTGGTTCCATCGAGGAAGTTGGTCAGCAGCGGATTCGTCGGATCGGTGGAGGAACCGGAGAATGCGAGCGCACCTTCGTAGTAGGGCAGAAAGGGATTCGGAGAGTTCTGGTAGCTCCACTCACCGCCGAACAGGATGGTCTGCTTGCCACTGGTCCAGGTCGCGTTGTCCTGTACCTGGGTCACCTTAACAGTGCGCCCCTGGGGCAGGTTCGTCGCGTAACCGTAGCTCATCAGACCGAGCTCGTCGCCGTTGGTATCCGCCACTTTGCCGGAGAGCGAAATGTTCGCCGTGCACTGGTCCGGGGTGGTGACGGTGCAGTTCGGCTGGGCGCCACCCTGGAAAAGAAGCGACGTCTGCTGGAAGGAGTAACGGAGCTGATTGACGAAGTTCGAAGTAAAGGTGTGTTCCCAGTCGCCGCCGACGGACTGCGCATGATCAGGCACGTTGTACCAGTTGCCTTCCGGCACGCTGCCACCGGCATTCACGGACGGATCGTCCTGGTAGAAGTAGCGAATGAAGACGTGGTCGCGCGTACCCGGCTGCCAATCCAGGCGGCCCATGACTTCTTCGTCATTGGACTGCGACGGCACCGAGCGCACCACGCCAGCGAAGGGCACATCGATCGTCGTGCCGTTATACGTCACAGGAACCTGATAGGTGGTGCCTGCGACCTGCGGATTTCCGGTGGTGATCGAATAGGGTCCGTTGTTCACCAGCGCGGCCACACCCGGAGAGCTGGGGAATGCCGAAGCGAGCTGCGAAAGACCGGTCGGGGTCGGCGTGATGGACGAAGTCAGGACACTTTCTCCACCACCCGTGTGATTGCGGTTGAAATAGGCGCTGCCGAAGAAGAAGAGCTTGTCCTTGAGGACAGGGCCGCCAAGGGTGCCACCCACGACGTTATCCGTGAAGCGGGTAAGGGTCGGGGTGACGCAGGCGTTTTCCGACGTCGGCTGCTGACCGGGCGCGCAATAACCCTGCCAGGAACTCTTCTGACCCTGGGCGAACGATTCGCCCCAGTTGCCTTCGTAGCGGTAGAAGGCCGAACCGTGAAACTGATTGCTGCCCGAGCGGGTGACGTAGTTGACCACCGAACCGGCGTTGCGGCCATACTGCGCGCTGAAGTTGTTGGTGATGACCTGCACGTTGTCGAGCGCGTCTTCATTCGAGAAGAAGACCTGCGGACCGGCGACGGAGTTGTCGTTGTTCGATTGGCCATCGAGCTCGAAGTTGTTCGAGCGTCCGCGCTGGCCCTGCGAGGAGAAGCCCCCGTACGAACCATTGCTGTTGCTGAACGAGTTGTCGTGCGTGATGACCACGCCCGGGCTCAGCAGGGCCGCAGTATCAAAGCCGCCGCCGAAGGGCAGGTTCTGCAGCATCTGTGCGTCGATGGTGTTCGATACCTGCGCTTGCGAGGTATCGAGGAGCGGAGTCGCGTTGCCCTCGACCTGAACGACCGAGGTGCTGCCGATGGTGAGCTTCTGAGGACCGATATTGGTCTCACCCACCACGACATTGACCACGCTGATGCTCAGCTTATCGAAGCCCTGCGCTTCGATGGTCAGCGAGTAGGAACCGACAGGAACGTTCACGATCGAAAAGCTACCGTCCCCGCGGGTCTGCTGCTGGGAGTGATAGTTCGTGCCAACGTTGGTTGCCGTCACGGTCGCGTTCTGCACGACAGCTCCGGATCCATCTACCACCGTACCGGCAATTGAGCCGGTGGTGATTCCCTGGCCGGCCGCACGCAGCCCGCCTCCCAGCAACAGCAACAACAGCATCAGAGAAACACACGCCCAGCGTGCGTTGAAACCGTCAGTTCGACGCATCCGTACCTGCCTAAAATGTGGGTTTTACGTATGAGGGGAAAGGAAGGCCGTCAGGCCCGGGGCAGCCTTTCCCTCACCCACCCAAAGGCAAGTGGCGGACCTGTTACATGGAGTAACAGGGAAAAAAGTTTACATATTAAAGATTCGTTACTAGCAGGACGTATATGCGGCTCCCGCATGTGACTGTCCGGAAACGGTCAATACGCCGCATAAAAATTATTTTTGGCAAGTGATGGAAGGAAAAGGGTTGCGTGAGTGGTAACGCAAAAATGGGTGGAAGGGATGGTGCAGATTTTGATTTCTCCGCAAATTCATATTTGCGGGGCGCACTTCTTCAGGAAACCGTTATCTCGGGTCAGGCCTGCGCACAGCTGACTTTATATACGGGATGGCTCGCGAGAAAGTTTCGGCCCTCCCTCTGAATCCGGTTTCCGCCATTTGGTTTTCTGCCCTCATACACTAGTTTCATGAAGCTTCAGCTCGCCGCTATCGGTGTCCGCTCCCGTACCCCGGTCGATCCGCTCGTCGAGCAATATATCGGCCGGATCACCCCTTTTGCCGAGGTTGAAGCGCCGATTTTTCGTTCTGCTTCTGCCTTCTGGGAAGGCATCGACCGCCAGCGGGCACGGCCACTCCTTGTACTCCTCGATAGCCGCGGAAGGCAATACTCCTCGGAGGATTTTGCCGCCTGGATTGGCCGCCAGCGCGACGAAGGGCAGCAGCGCCTGGCCTTTGCTATCGGCCCGGCCGACGGCTGGTCCGCTCCCGAACGGGCGCGTGCCAGCCTGCTGCTCTCACTTGGACCCATGACCCTTCCCCATGAACTCGCCCGGCTCGTGCTCTGCGAACAGGTCTACCGCGCATTTACAATCCTTTCTGGGCACCCCTACCACACCGGCCACTGAAACCGGCGGTGTGAACGCGGACGCCGGGACGCGCAAAGTCAGGCATATCTGCCGGAAGGCGTCTTTGCCCGGAGGGGCACGCGAAGATGAGCGTGAAGAGTTAGGTTTCCCGCCTGCGTCCTTATATAGAGCGCCGCGCGGCTCGAGAGAAGAGAAAGGGAATCGATGTCCTGGTTTCGTCGCGAACACAACAACATTGAAGACACCGGCGAGAAGACCGTCCGCACCGAAGGCCTGTGGGTCAAATGCGGCTCCTGCGGACAGGTGATCTGGAAGGCCGACCTCGACGCCAACCTGCACGTCTGCCCCAAGTGCGGCTTCCACTTCCGTATTGGCTCCCGCGCACGTGTCGAAATGCTGCTCGAGCCCGGCTATGAGCTGGTGGACCTCGAGCTGCGTTCGACCGATCCGCTGAACTTCAGCGATCTGCGTCCCTACAAGCAGCGCCTGACCAAGGCGCAGCGCGAAACCGGGCTCAACGACGCCATCGTCAACGCCATCGGACAGATTGGTCCTCACCCGGTCGTCGTCAGCGCCATGGAGTTCGGCTTCGCCGGCGGCAGTATGGGCGCGGTGGTCGGCGAAACCATCACCCGTGCCGTGGACCGCTCGCTCGAGACCCGCCATCCGCTCATCATTGTCTCGGTCTCCGGCGGCGCACGCATGATGGAAGGCATCGTCAGCCTGATGCAGATGGCCAAGATCTCCTCCGGGCTCGCGCGCCTCGACGACGAAGGCATTCCCTTCATCTCGCTGCTCACGGATCCGACCTTCGGCGGGGTGACCGCGTCCTTCGCGATGCTGGGAGACCTGAATATCGCCGAGCCCGGCGCTCTGATCGGCTTCGCCGGACCCCGCGTGATCGAGCAGACCATCCGCCAGAAGCTTCCCGAGGGCTTCCAGCGCGCCGAGTTCCTGCTCGAGCACGGCTTCCTCGATGCGGTCGTAAACCGCAAGGAGCTGAAGGGCTACCTCATCCGCGCCCTGGATTTCATGAAGACGGCCTAGCTCGACCAGCGGCCGCGGCGTTACAGTAAACGCGCGGCCGCCTTCCTGCCGTTCCACTTCCGGCGGCCGGAAAGCAGGATTCGCTCCATGCGCTCAGCCCGCTGCTGCCTGCTCCTTGCTTCATCCCTTCTGCTTTCCTTCCCGCTTCACGCGCAGTCCAGCACGGGCTACTCCGACAACCCAAACTGGAGGCAGGTCTGCGCGCAGGCTGTGACGGTGCCGCTTCCCGCCGAGGTTCTGACGCCGAAGACCGCGACTGCACCAGATTGCAACCCTGTCGCCCTGTATTACGGCTTCCAGCAAGCCCCGGATTACTCCGCCGCGCTGGCCTGCGCAGCGCGCCAACACGCAAAGGAAGGCTCCATAAGCGACATCGGCAGCGCCGGCATCCTCGCCGAGCTATACGCAAACGGCTACGGCGTCCCCAAAAACCTGCCCCTGGCGCTGCGCTTCTCCTGCGAGCTCGACAACATGGCTGCCCAGGCGGAGACTGCTTCTCGCGTCGGCCATATCGAGGCCATGGAGAGCGGCAAACTGCCCGCATCGAAACGCTTCGATCTTTGCGACGATGCTACTAGCGGGATGATGACAGGCTGGTGCGCAAGCGTCGATGAAGGAGTCGCAGACTATAGCCGTGCGCACCGCATCGCCGTGGTGCGCGGCAAACTACCCAGGGCCGCGCAGGATCGGCTTCCGGAGCTCCAGACCGCAGAAGCTGGCTTCGAGAATGCGCGAGTCCACGGGGAAAATCAGGGCGGCGGTGGTAGCGGTTCAGCTGGTTTCGCTCTCATTGACCAGAACCTGCTGCGCGAGCAGTTCGTTCGCAATCTCGAGAACTTTGCCGCTGGTCGGGCGCCTCGTGCTACCCCCACGCTCCGAAGCACGGCGCAGGCGCAGCTGGACAAAGCCGCAAAGGACGCCGCGACTCTCCCCGACTTGCCTGGAAGTTACACCCACGAAGGTCTGATCGCCACCCAGCAGGCCTGGCAGCAGCTTTTCGATGCGTGGATGCGGTTTGTTCCCGTGGCCTTTCCTCACTTGCCGCCGGATGATGCTGCCACCGAGCTGCTTCGCCTTCGTATCCATCAACTGAAGAAGCTTTAACGTATTGGCCATCTCCACCCTTGGATGGAGCCAGCTCTCCGCCGTAGGATGGTTTCCTATCTCCGTCCGCCTCATGCACCATGGGCTGCGCGGCAGATAGAGGACCGCCATATCTCTTTGGAAGCAGGCTTCTTGAGTACGTACGACGTCATCGTGGTGGGAAGCGGAATCGCGGGGATGGCTGCCTGCCTCAACCTGGCGCGCGGCGGCCTGCGTGTGCTCTCGATCGAGGCCGAAGCCTCCGAGGAAGATCCGGTCGGCGAGTCGCTCGACTGGTCCTCACCCGACTTACTGCGTGCGCTTGGCCTGCCGATGGACCGGCTCATCGACGAAGACATCGCCACCTACAAGCGCCACGTCATTCTGCGCATGCCCGACGGCTGCGAGCAGCACTATGTTCCTGGGGAGTGGCTGGCAAAGCGTCCCTGGAAGGTGAATCTGGCTACCATCCATGTCGATCGCCGGCGCCTCAACCAGGCCCTGCGCAATCTGGTTCAGGAAGCCGGTGTCGTCACCCGGATTGCGCGCGTTGCCAGCGTCGAGAGCGACGGCCGCCACATCCTTGCCCTGCACACGGCTTCCGGCGAACGCCTCGAGGCGCGTTGGTATGTCGACGCCTCGGGCTCCGCCGCTGCGCTCTTTCCCCGGCACTTCCGCCTCCCGGCGCGCGACTACGGTCCGCACAAAGTCGCCATATGGGACTACTTCGAGGTGGAGGAGTCGGTCGAGGGCACAACCCTGAATGCCGACCAGCCGGACTGCGAGTATCTCGAATGGGTCTGGCAGATTCCCGTGCATCCGCATGTGGTGAGCGTGGGATACGTCGCGCGCGCTGAGACCATTCGTGACGATCGCCGCGCAGGACGATCGCTCGAAGAGATCTTCGCCACACAGCTCGCACGCTTCCCCGAGCTCGCAGCCGCGCGAGACGAGAAGCAGCGAAGCGGCGAGCCGCCTACCCTGCGCACCACCAGCTTTCGCTGCCGCGTACATAATGAGGCGGCAGGCACAAACTGGCTGGCTGTCGGCGAGTCGGCGGCGATGGTCGACCCGATGACCTCGAACGGCGTAACCGCCGCGCTGCGCCACGCTGAAGAGGCTGCGAGCCTGATCCTCCGCGCTCATCGCAAAAATAAGACGTCCCTGCCGCGCCTGGGCACATGGCTCTACAGCCGGCGCATTGCGGCGCTCGGCCACTTCTTCAATAGCGGCATCGAGAAGGTGATTTATGACTGGCCCATCCGCCGGCGCGTCGGCATCGCCCGCGCGGGAGATGTCTACACCATCCCGGCATGGCTCATGAATCTTGTCTACGCGCGTATGCGGCCACGCGGGGCGCTGAAGACCGCGCTTTACACCGGGATCACTACCCTATTGCGCGGCAGCCTGTCGATTTTTTACTGGTTCTCCAGGAGAAGCAGGAAGAGCAGAAGGAGTGCGTCCGCAGACGCTGTATGTACCATTCCCTGAGCACTCCCATGCATGTTTCGGTCTGCGGAGAAGGCGCGCCCGTGCTCTTTCTCCACGGCATGCCCACCAGCGGCCGCCTATGGGATGGCGTGATCTCCCGCCTCTGCACCCGATACCGCTGCGTTGCCGTGGACCTGCCCGGCCTTGGCCGCTCCCCCCGCGCGCCGCACTCGCTCGGCGATCTGCGCACCATCGCGGATCAGCTCGACCAGATCCGCCAGCAGCAGGGCATTGAGCGATGGCATGTCGTCGGGCACGATGCGGGCGCCGTGATCGCCGTGCATTATGCGCAGTTCTTCTCCGATCGCGTCGAGCGCCTGTCCCTGCTTGCGCCTGCGCTCTTTCCTGAACTAAAGCCCTACTTCCTCATCGAGCCGCTGCGCCGTGCCGTCGTGGGAGAGCTGCTTGCGCCGGTGATTCGCAGCATCTTCTGGAAGGTCGCCATGCAGAAGGCCCTCGAGGGGATCGAGGATGGTCCACGGCTGGCCCGTGATTTCTACGAGCCCTTTGCTGGCACGGCCGGAGCCATGGCGTTTCTTCGCCTGGTGCGCTGGGGACAGCCACAGCGGCTGCTGGCCGGCGTTCCTGCCATGCTGCCGACACTCCGTATGCCGACGCTCATCTTTCACGGCGCGGCCGATCCGGTGGTCCCCGCCGAGTTCGCCGAGCGTGCCTCGCGCCTGATGCCCGACGCACGCCTGCTCACACTCGATTGCGGGCACTTCATTCCGCTCTGCGAACCCGCTTCGGTCGCCGAGGAGTTGGAGCGCTTCTTCGCGGCTTAGGCAGAGCAGGGGCTAAAGCCCCTTTCCAGGCGTGCCGGAAAGGGCACGGCTGAAGCTGTGCCCTGATACAAGCGCCGCCTCATTCGCTTCGGTCGGAATGACAATATCTGTGTTCGCTATCGTCTGCTTCAGCAGGCTCTTGAGTCGCGACCAACGGGAGCGCATGCCGAAGGCCTGGACGGCTAGTCCCAGACGAATTCGATGGGGATCTGCACATCGGGATGCAGGCTCTTGTGTACGGGGCAGGTGTGCGCGGCACGTTCGAGCTTCGTCTTCTGCTCTTCCGTGAACTCGCCGGGCACGCGGATCTTCACCGCGAGCTGGCCGATGCGGCGGATGCCCTCGGTCGCCATCGTCTTCTCGACGTTCGCCGTCGCGCCTGCGATCTCCACGTTCAGCGTGCGCGCCGGATGGAGATAGAAATGGTTTCGATTGCTGTTGAGTA
>NZ_JASGFD010000065.1:0-25858 GCF_047605705.1 Silvibacterium sp.
AAAAATAAGCCACCCTCGCTGTAACAAAACGGCAGCGGCGCTCTCTATCTGAGAGCGCCGCTGCCGTTTTTCCTGAATTGTCATTTCGGCCGAAGCGAAGTGGAGGAACCCGCGGTTCCTCCATAAGCAAATGTCCGGGTGCCCCGCATCTCGTGCTGTTCGAGATGTGGGTTCGCAGGATCAGGGTACCCCTGTCCTCCCCACATCTCGCGTCTGAGACGCGGGAAGCCACGCCTATTAGTTCTCCACTAGCATCGCTACCGGCATGGTGTCGAAGAGATCAGCCAGGCGCAGCGAACCATTCTCAGCGACCGTCCGCTCGAGGCCTATGAATGCGTCGACGAATCTCTTCCCCTCATAGCCTTCGAGCGTGAGGGCATCATTCCCCCACACGCTCCCCAACGGCATCTTCGCTTCATTGCGCATGCGTGTGCAGGTGAAGCGCGGCACGGCAACGAGCACCGTCTTCCCTTTCCAGCGGCGCAGGAAGGCGATCACCTGCTGCTGCGCGTCGCCGGATGCCTGCAGCGCCACGTACTCGCCATGCGTGAAGATCTCCGCCACCTGGCGCCGCGTCTCGAGGGCGCGATGCACGGTCCACAGCTTGATGCGCCCGTCCGCTACATCCGCCACCAGTTCGCGGCAAAGCTCAGCTTTGTCCTCCGCCTGTTTCATCGCGGACAGAGCTTTCCTGCGCAGTTCGTAGTCCACCGGGCGACGGTTATCCGGATCGACGAGGCTCAGGTCCCACATCTCGGTGCCCTGGTAGAAGTCGGGGACACCCGGCGAGGCAGCCTTCAGTACTACCTGCGACAGCGAATTCACCGCACCGAAGAGACGCAACAGCGGCAAAATCTCGCTCAGCGATTCGACAAACGACGTCTCACGGCCTCCCGGCTTCGGCAACAGCAGATCCTCGACGAAGCCATGGACCGCGGCAATGTATTCCGGGTTGGGGCTCACCCAGCTCAGGTTAATCTTGGCCTCGGCGAGCGCCTTGCTCATGTACTCTTTCAGCCGGTCGACGAAGGCCCTGCGATCTTCAGGCGAATGCATCTGCCACGGCCATGCGCCCAGGATCGTTTGATAGATCAAATATTCTTCATTCGGATCCGGAGCCAGCCGTCCGTCTTCGATTCTCCGCAGCAGCTTCGCATTCATGCGATGCCAGCGCCGCACCAGCCGCGGCCACATCGTCTCCAGCTCGGAAAGAACATTTAGCCGGTTGCGCACATCCTCACTGCGCTTCGTATCGTGCGTCGAGGTGCCCAGCATGGCATGCGGCGAGTTCGCCAGCCGCTCTTCATTGCTCGCATGCAGGGTCTCGATCGAGATGCCGAAAGACTTCATCGAGCTGCCGACTTCGTTCGATGAGAGAAAGCGCGTGTATGCGTAAAATGCGGTATCTTCCACACCCTTCGCCATCACCGGCCCGGTGAGCTGCTGGAACTTCAGCGCGAAGTACAGCTCTTTCTCGTCGATTGCCTCGCCATCACGATCATGCAACAGCAGCGTCTGCTCGAGGAAATCGAAGGCCGAGCCGTCGATATCCGGGCTGCGATACTTCGCGCGCACAATCGCGTGATGGATGAAGGCGCGGTCGCGCTGCGTGTACTGTCCACGATCATCGATATAGGTGCGATAGACCGGGAAGCACGCGATCGTTTCGCGAATTGCAGCTTCTAGGGTGTTATCCGTGAAGTCGCGCACGCGACGATTTGCCGCGGCCAGCTGGCTGAGAAGATTCGTCAGCACATACGTCTCGCTGGCCAGCGCATTCTGCATCACCTGAAGCTTGGCGCGATAGATGATCTCTTCCGGGTCCGGCACACGCCCCAGCAGCGTGGCGTAAAGCTGATCGAACTTCTTCAGGTTCTTCTGCTGGATGAAAACCTGGTTCGCAAAGTGCACGAAGTCATAGCCCGAGGTGCCGCTTACCGGCCACTCCTTCGGGAGAGATTCGCGCGGCTCAAGAATCTTCTCGACGACGACATACAGCGGCCCGGCGATCGTGTTCCACTCAAAGCCGCGCACCGCCTCGCGGACACCCTGCTCAATGCCGCTCGGCGCGAGCGGCGGCTGTGCATCCGGACCCAGGCATTGGCTCGCAGTGTAGAGCAGTTGCAGGCGGATGAGGTACTGACGCGGATTGAACATGCCATCCGCATGATCGATGCGCAGCCCGGTCACCTGCTTCGTAGCGATGATCTTGCGAATAAGACAGTGCGTGTCGGCGAAGACCGCCGGGTTCTCCATCTTGAGCCCGACAAGGTCGTTCACATCGAAGAAGCGGCGATAGTTGATCTCCTCGGAGGAGACCTTCCACAGCGCCAGCCGGTAGGGCTGCGCTTCGAGGATTTCGTGCAGACGGTCGAAGCTGTGCGGTTCACCCTCCGTGCCGTTTACCTCGGCGATTACCTTGTCGAAGATCGGCTTCAGCGCAGGATCGGTCAGCGCCGCACGAAGGCGTGGCTTCAGCTCCTTGAGCTGTTCGCGCCGGCGGGCAGCGTGGCCGGGGTCCGCGGTATTGTGCGGAGCGATACGCGCCACTTCCAGCATCAGCGTCCGGAAGCTGTCCGGCAGACCGAGCGCCTCGCACTGCTCCGGGGGAAACAGCAGCGGCAGGGAGCGCGGGGCCAGCGGCATCGTGTGATCGTAGTAGCGGACGATCGCGCGGCCATCTTCGATGGCAATCTGCAGGTGCTTTGCCTCAAGCTCATCTCCGTACTGTTGGCCGAGGATGGGCAGCAGCAGCTTGCCCTGCATATCCGGCTTCAGAGGATTCCAGTCGATATCGAAATAATCGGAGTACTCGGAGGCGCGGCCATTCTCGAGCACATCCTGCCACCATACCGAGTCGTTCCCCACGCCCATGTGATTGGGCACGATGTCCATCAGGTAGCCCATGCCGGCTTCGCGCAGGGTATCCGCAAAGCGATTGAATCCTTCGTCGCCCCCGAGCTCCGGATTGAAGCGATCGTGCCGCGCGACATCATAGCCGTGCATGCTGCCCGGTCGCGCCTCGAAGACCGGCGAGGTGTACACATCCCCGATGCCCAGCTCCCTGAGATAGGGCACGATCTGTTCCGCGTCGGCAAAATTGAATTTCGCGTGCATCTGCAGGCGATACGTTGATAGCGGCGCGCGCGCCTGCCCATGAAGAGTGCGCTGCACACACTGCTCGAGCGTTTCGCTCATCGATCTTCCTCGTTCCCGCATGATTGCGTCTGGCTGTAAGGTCTGTAAGGTCCGGGGGCCAGGGACGGCGGCCTGTTCCCGCACCTATGTCCGCAGTTGGATGCCGGAATCGCTGCCTGCGGCGGCCACCTGCGCCAATGTCCCGGGCAGAGTAGACTGGTGCCATGACCGACAGCAAAGCCACCACTGTCACGCGCAAACGCTTTGAGTATGAAGAAGACGGCCACGTCGCCTATCTTGAGTTCGAAACCACCGACAGCGGCTGGCTCACGCTGTGGCACACCGAGGTGCCCGAAGCCCTGCGCGGCCGCGGCATCGCCGGCATTCTCGCCCGCAGCGCCTTTGATCACGCCCGCGAGAATAACCTCCGCGTCGACGTTATCTGCCCGGCCGCCATCGCCTTCGTCAAGAAAAACCCTGAATATAACGACCTGGTCGGTAAGAAAAGCTGACCAGGCTTGGCAGCCTCGACGGACCGGCGTTCCCGGCCCGGCTTTACGCCACCGCCTTCTGTCGCAGACAATAACATCACAGCACGTTCACCCGTGCCCGATTCGCACTGAGGAGTTGCCATGCCCCTGTCCGGCGAAGCCATTCGCATGATGAACTACGTTGACGACGTCGCGACCACGCTGCGCCGCATCCAGGCCCTCATTCCCACGCTCACGGCCGATGAACGCCAGCGCGTCTCCGAATACCTCGGCAAGTCCACGCCCAGCGCTCAGGACGTCCTCTCCGCTCTCCAGTCCAAGTAAATTCCCAGCCTCAGGCCCGCGGCGTAACCCGTCGCGGGCCTGAGGTTTTTGGACCCGGTTCCGGCGCGGGTTGCGCAAACAGCCCGCCAGCCGCTACAAAGACTGGTATGCCCAGGCGCAAGCAGCCGGTCCCGGCCACGCAGAAGAAAGACATTCCGACCAACCGGCCGATCAGCCTGAAGATTCTCGGCGAATACCTCGACCTATCGCCGGCCACCATCTCGCTGGTGCTCAACAACGCGCCGGGAGTTCGCTCCATCCCGCAGGAGACGCGCGACCGTGTCCTGGTCGCGGCCAAGAAATTCGATTACCGCCCCAGCTTCTACGCCCGCTCCCTGCGCCGCAACCAGAGCTTCTCCATCGGCGTGCTTGTACCCGAGTTGAGCGATGGCTACTCCACGCTGGTTATGAGCGGCATTGAAGAGGTCCTCATCGAAGAGGGCTACTTCTATCTCGCGGCCAGCCATCGCCGCAAGAGCGACCTCATCGAGGAATACCCGCGCATGTTGATGGACCGCTCCGTCGAGGGCTTCATCGCCATTGACACCGCGCTCCAGCACAGCCTGCCGTTGCCTGTCGTCGCGGTCGCGAATCACCGCAGGATCGAAGGCGTCACCAACATCTCGCTCGACCATCGCCGCGCAGCCGAGCTCACGCTTCGCCATCTCCATCAGCTCGGCCATCGCCACATCGCCTTCATGCGCGGCCAGACCTTCAGCTCGGACTCCGACGAGCGCTGGCGCAGCCTGGTGGCCGCGGCCAAGGAACTGGGCATCGAGATACACCCCGAGCTCACGATCCATCTTCAGCTCAATGTCTCTTCGCCTGAACTCGGATACCCGGTCGTGCAGCAGCTCCTGCATCAAAAGCGCCCTTTCACCGCACTGGTCTGTTACAACGACTTTGCCGCAATCGGCGCGATGCGCGCCTTCCGCGAACACCATATCCGCGTGCCTGAGGACGTCTCGGTGGTTGGTTTCGACGATATCCAGGGTGCTGCCTTCCATAATCCGAGCCTCACCACCATTCGCCAGCCGCTGGTCAGCATGGGGCAGACCGCCGCGCGCCTGCTGCTGCAGCGCATCCGCGGCCTCAAAGAATATCCCGAGCAGATTGCAATTTTTCCCGAGCTGGTGATCCGCGAATCGACCATTCCACCCAATCCCCGGCGCCTGCCGCGTAACAGCTGATTCCCTGCCCACGCATGCATTCCCGTAAGACCGTCTATCGTTTCGAATCTCTGCCTGCCGCGCCGTTCTATGCCGGCCTGGTGCTGAGCGGCATGGCCACCGTGCTGCTTGGTCCGATTCTGCCTGCCATCAGCGCGCGCTGGAGCCTCACCGACGCGCAGGCCGGCGCTCTCTTTACCGCACAGTTCGTCGGCGCGATTCTCGGCTCCGTGGTCAGTTCCTATCGCCGCCGGCATAGTGTCGTCTTCGGACATTTCGCCATCGCGCTGGGACTCGCCGGGCTCTCCATCAACAACTACTTTGCGGCCTTGGCGGCGCTGGTCATCATGGGGATCGGCATCGGCGGCGCAGTCACGGCCACCAACCTCATCTTCGGCACGGAGTATCCCGAAGAGCGGGGACGCCTGCTCTCGCGCACCAATCTATGCTGGGGCCTGGGCGCCGTCTCCGCGCCGCAATTCACCGGATGGGCGGAACACCACCATACGCTGCGGCCGTTTCTGCTCACCGCCGCACTGGCCACCCTTGGCGTATCGCTCTGGCTCTCGCCCATGCTGCGCGGAGCGCTTTCCTTCCGCACGCAAAAAGATGTGCCTGCACGCGACAATCTCACCCTGCCGCTCTTCCTGATCTTCAGTGCCATCCTTTTCCTCTACGTTGGAGGAGAGACGGCCATTGCCGGCTGGATCTCCACCTACATGCACCGCTTTGCAGGACTCACCGTTGCCGCCTCGAGCCTCACCGTCAGCGTCTTCTGGTTCTCGATCCTTGGCGGACGGCTGCTGGCCCCTCTGCTGTTGCGCCGCCTCTCGGAGTTCCAGCTGCTGCTGACCTCCATCCTCGCGGCCATCCTCGGACTGTTGCCACTTTTTGCCCGCGTACCCGTCGGCGTCGCCATTGCGGCCGTGGTTCTCTCCGGCATGGGTTGCGCTTCCGTCTTTCCGCTCTCCACCTCGCGGCTGCTGGCCCGGGTCGGCCGCTCACGCCGCACCGGCTGGATCTTTGCCATCTGTGGATCGGGCGGCGCGGTGCTGCCCTGGTCCATGGGACTGCTCTCTGAGCGCTCCGGCTCGCTACGTACCGCCTTTCTGATTCCCCTCGGCGCGATGCTCTCCATCCTGCTTTGCACGCTGCTCGAGCGCGGCCTGCCCGAACCCCACTCCGAAGATCATCTCCCTCAGCAGTAAACGGTTTTACTAATTTGCAGCGGTAGTGCTAGCATGGCCCTTCCAAAAGGAGCCCACTGCCTTGATGAACCGCCGTACCTTCATGAATTACTCCGCTGCGCTCGCCGGCGGAGCTGCCTTTTCCCGCTTCGCTCACGCCCTGCCGCTGGCCTCCTCTGGTGCAGGAATGCCGCCGGTCGATGTGGCCGGAGCCCGCTTTCCCGATGGCTTCCTCTGGGGCACCGCGACAGCCTCTTATCAGGTGGAAGGCGCGTGGAAGGAAGACGGCAAGAGTCTGTCCATCTGGGATACCTTTGCCCATACCCAGGGCAAGGTCAAAGGCGGCGATACCGGCGATGTCGCCTGCGACTCCTACCACCGCTACAAGGAAGACGTCGCCATCATGAAGCAGCTGCACATGAAGAGTGCGCGCTTCTCGGTTGCGTGGACGCGTGTACAGCCGAACGGTTTCGGCCCGGTCAACCAGAAGGGCATCGACTACTACAGCCGCTACGTGGACGAGCTGCTCGCGGCCGGCATCCGCCCCATGTGTACCGTCTTCCACTGGGATCTGCCGCAGGCGCTCGAAGACCAGGGCGGATGGCCGAAGCGCGACCTTTACAAGCGCTTTGCGGATTACGCTTCGATCGTGACGAAGGCGCTCGGCGACCGCGTGAGTACGTGGGCTATCTTTAACGAGCCCTGGGTCTTCACCTATCTCGGCTACGGCAGCGGCATCCACGCGCCGGGCCGCAGGAACTTCGATGACTTCCTGCGCGCTGCCCACACGGTAAACCTCGCCCAGGGTGAAGCCTTCCGCGCCATGAAGGCCATCGCGCCGAAGGCTCAGATCGGCTCCGCGTTCAGCATGGCACCGGTCGCGCCCGCCACACAGAGCGAGGCCGACCACGCCGCAGCCGAGCGCTTCCACGCCATCAACAACGTCTACTTCCTCTACACCGCGAAGCACGGCAAATACCCCGATGCCTTCGTCGGTGAAGCTCCGTACAAAGTGATGGGCTTTGAAGAGGGCGACGGCAAGATCATGCAGGCACCGCTCGACTGGGTCGGCATCAACTACTACAACCGCCGCATCGTGGCCGACGCCGGACAGGGCGGCAATCCCTATACGCATTACACCGAATGGATGCCCGCCGAGGGGCCTGTCACCTACAACGGCTGGGAGGTGTGGCCGCGCGGCATCTACGACATCGTCAGCCGCATCTCGAAGGAATACGACCGCCCGATCATCGAGATCACCGAGAACGGCTGCGCCTACTCCGACGCTCCGCTCAACGAGAATCCTGCAAAGGTGCCGGACGAGCGCCGTCTCGCCTTCTACCGCGATCACCTTGCCGAGCTGGCACGTGCGATCAAGGACGGCGCCGATGTCCGCGGCTACCACGCATGGAGCCTGCTCGATAACTACGAATGGGCCGAGGGCTACAGCCAGCGCTTCGGGCTCGTCTACGTCGACTTCCGCGACCAACGACGCACCATCAAGGATTCAGGCCACTGGTATGGCCGCGTCGCCTCCACCAGCCGCCTCGACGTCTGAGGCTCCCTCACAAACATGCCTGCCAGCCGACGAGACGGTATACTCCGTCTCGTCGGCTCTCTCAAAGGATTCGAGGAAAAGGATTCAAGGCATGTCTCTCCTGAAGTTCGTGCTCGCCTGCGCACTTGTTACTGCTCCGCTGCCGGTTTTCGCTCAGGCTGCGCCCGCATCCACCAGCATTTTGCATCCGGGCGATCTCAACAAGCTGGTACCCGATACTGTCTTCTTTCGCGGACAGACTGCGACGACGCAGGAGCGCAACTCGGGCGGCCTCAAATTCGCTGACGGCTTCTATGTCGTCGCCGCGCTGGTCAACAATTCGGGATACTCCACAGGCATCCAGGAAAAGTACCAGGGCTACCTGCTCACTGAAGTTCCGCTCGACTTCGCCGGGCACAAGCTCGCACCCGGAGCCTACGGGGTGGGCATCGTAAAAAGCGGCAACGCATTGCAGTTTGTGGTGCAGGATATCAGCGCGCACGACCTGCTCACTACCGATGCCGCAAGCGACGCGAAGATGCGCCGCCCTCTGCCGCTGCAGATCATCGCATCGGAGAAACCCGGCAGCTACCGGCTCTATCTCGGGCGCAACTACGTCGAATTCACCCGCGCAGAATAAGACCGGTTAGGGAAAAAGCCGCGACAGCGCTTCGCCTGCCGTGGCCATCACGCGCTCCGTGAACTGGCTTGCATTCAGCGGTGCCTCCGGCCCGACATAGAACGTCCGCACTCCACGACGGCGTGCGAACTGCACAAAACCCGCTGCCGGATGCACCGATCCCGAAGAGCCCGCAACCAGCAGCATGGTGCAACGCTCCAGCTCCGCATAGATGTCATCCATATAGAGCGGCATTTCGCCGAACCACACGATATGCGGGCGAATGCGGCCGCCGCAGGCGCAACGAGGAATCGCGTCTGCCGAGGTGTAGATACCCTCATCGAAGAAATCGCCACGTCCGCATTCACGCTCGCAGCGCGAGCGAAAGAGCTCGCCATGCATGTGCACCACGCGCTTCGATCCGGCGCGTTCGTGCAGGTCGTCCACGTTCTGCGTGCAGAGATAGAGGCGGTCGCCCAGCCGTTCCTCCAGCCGCGCCAGCGCCTGATGCGCGGCGTTGGGCTTCGCGGCAAGCCCGTCGCGACGGCGCATCGCATAGAAGCGCCATACCTGCTCGGCATCTTCATACCACGCCTCGGGCGTCGCCACATCCTCCACGCGATAGCCGTTCCACAGGCCGCCGTTGTCGCGAAAGGTCGGCAGTCCGCTCTCAGCGCTTACACCTGCACCGGTCAGCACAAAGAGACGGTCTTTCTCGCCAATCTCGATCGGTCCGATCTCGTTCGGGTTCACCATGTCTCAGGAATACCGCATCAGCATCATGAAGCCAAAGTCCATGTGCGTCTGCTGATGGCAGTGGAAGAGCGTCGTCCCGGGATTCTGCGCAGTGAAGTCGATCTCCACAGTAGATTTACCCGAAACCGCCACGACATCCTTGTGCAGGCCGCTCATGGGCCTGCCGTCGATGCTAGTGACCTCGAAGGTGTGCCGGTGCAGATGCACAGGATGATCGTCCGTACTTCGGTTCACCATCCGCAGGCGATACCGCTTCCCTTCTTCGAGCATGATCGTGTCGGTTTTCGGAAACGACTTGCCGTTGATCATCCACGAATCGAACTCGCCATGGCCATGAAACTTCGAGGTGAAGACCAGCGGCAGCACGTGGTCCGGCGTGACTTCAGCGGCCACGGGATGCGCGAACTGCGCATAGTCCCACAACGTCTCTGGCGGCGCGATCCACTGCGGCTCGCCTGCCGCTCCTGCATACTCCACCACAATGCCCATGCCCGAGCTGCGAATTTCATCGCGCGTCTCACCCAGTACCCACACACCGGGACGCGTCATCTCGATCAGCACATCGGCACGCTCCGCGGGAGCCAGCCGCAGGGCTTCCATGCTCTTGCGCACCGGCACCGGGTTGCCGTCGAGCGAAAGCACTTCCATGTGGTGCGCCGCCATGCCCAGCCAATGCGTCACCGTCGCGCTCGCATTCACGATCCTGAAGAGCACGCGCTGCCCCTGCTTCACGCGAACCGGTTCGCCGTGCCCGAGCATGCGGTCGTTGATCGTCGCGTAATCGTAAGACGCGTCCATGGACGCATCCCCGCCGCTACCCATGTAGGCATTCCAGTCATGCAACGCCAGGAAAACTTCCTGGTCAAAAGCGCCGGGTTCCTCCTTCGGCTCGACATAGAGGCAGCCGAACTGGCCGGTGTAGAGAGCGCGCTTGAAGTCATGCCCGGCAATGGTGTGCGTGTGATACCACCGCGTGCCCGCCGGCTGCGGCGTAAAGCGATAGCGCCGTTCGCCGCCTGGCATGATCATCGGCGAACCCTCCTCCATCGCGCCATCCTGATCGGATGGAATCCAAAGCCCGTGCCAGTGCACGATCTCCGGCACGTCCGTGCGATTGCGCACGTCGATGGCGATCGGTCTGTCCTCGGGCCAGCGGATGAGCGACCCCGGCACACGCCCGTTGTAGGCAACAGTAGAGATAACCTTGCCCGGCGCAATCTCCAGCTTCAGGGGTGCAATCTCCAGCGACACATCTGCCTGCTGCGCCCAGGCCGAGCGCGCGGACAACAGAGCCGCGGTCACCGCCGAACCCTTCACAAATTCGCGCCGGTTCATCGTCATCCTTTACTGCAGGCTATCGGAGCTGCCTGCGCGATGATGCGTCCAGTCGAAGCGACGACCCACGATGCCCTTCACGATCAGGTGATCGGTGCTCGCCGTCGGCCCCACGCCCACGCCAAAATTAATCTCCCAGTTCGGCGAGACATTCAGGTCGATCGCCGGAAAAAACTGCTGCTGCTGATCATGCAACGAATCGAAGCCGCGCAACGAACCGTAGGAGGCGTAATACTCTAGGCCGCCGGTGACATATTTGTTGAAGTCATAGCTCACCTTTGCATTGGGTGAGAACCCGATACCTTCGCTCACGGTCTGACCATGAAACGAGCGCTCGAGCGCAGGGTTCACCGCGAAATACCAGCGGCCGATTTGCTTATCCACGATCGGACGAATCTCCCATGTCCAAGTATCCGTCGAAAAATCACGGCGCTGGTAGCCGATCTCCGTCGAGAGGCTTACGCCGACAGGCCAGTGCCAGCTGTCCGGTACGCGCACACGCGGACGGATATGATCGCCGACCCACTGCCATCCCTGCCCGTCGCGCAGGCTGGTGAAGATATAGAAGCCGACCTCCGACCAGCTGTTGATTCCCTGCGTGATTTCCACCGTCTCGTGTTCGGCATGATTGGTGGGATAGAGACGATCGGCAGCGAAAGGCGAGCCCGGCAGCGGCTTCGTTCCATCTACGGTGAAGTTGCTGTGCAGCTCAAGCATGGTGGTCTTCGGCGCCACGGTCTCCGATCCGTAGACCTGGATCTCGTAGTTATCCTGCGCCTGCGCTGCACCTGCAAACCACAGCAGGATACCTGTCAGCAGCAACCACATGCGGGCGCCCCGCAATCTGCGCATCGACCTTTGCCCCTCCCACACTTGTGTCTTTCACCCTAGCATGCGTTGCAGGCCCTATTTTGCACGTTTCCGATCTCGACTATCCTTAAGGAAGCCTTAACGCGCATGCCTCAAGATACCCAGCTCGTACAGATTGTCACCGACGCCTTTGCAGATGCGGCGCGGCGCTCGGGCGCGTGGCTGAAGTGCGGCATGGGCTGTAATCAGTGCTGTACCGGAGTCTTCGCAATCAGCGCGCTCGACATCGAGCGCCTGCAGCATGGCCTTGCCGAGCTTCGGCAGTCTGATCCCCCTCGCGCAGCCGCGGTGCTGGAGCGGGCGCAGGCCGCGCGCGCACGCCTTGAAGCAACCTTCCCTGGAAACCCCGTCACCGGCATCCTGCATGAAGCTGCCGAAGACGAAGAAGACCCCTTCGAGGACTTCGCCAACGAAGAGGTCTGCCCTGCGCTCGATCCAGCCACCGGCACCTGCGACCTCTATGACGCCCGCCCCATGACCTGCCGCGTCTTCGGACCGCCCGTGCAATCGGAAGAAGGCATAGGCCTCTGCGAACTGTGCTTCAACGGTGCAGGCGAAGATGCGATCCTCGCCTCCGTGCTCGATACCAGCTGGTCACCGCTCGAGGATGAGCTGAACCGCGAGGCCGAGGCGCGCGCAGAGCACCCGGGCCGCAGCATCGTGGCCTTCGCGCTTAAATAGATATCTTTCCGGAAAAAGCCCGGCGTTATAGCGCGCATAAACAAAGCCGTTCCGCGATGCATATCGTGCTTGTTCCCCGCCACGGACGGGACTAGATTGAGCTATGGCCCGCGCCTTCCCATCCCTTGCCCGCTATCTCCGACCCACGCGCAGCACTCCCCATCCTCAAGGAGTTCCCTATGGCTGTTGATGCTTCCGCGCTCTCCCGCCGTTCGTTTTTCCGTCTCGCCGCAGCCACCTCCGCACTGGCCACCGTACCCATCCTCACCGAACCGCTTCTTGCGCAGACTCAACGCCGACGCTTCCATATGGAGGCATATCCCGCCGGCGCCATCCGCATCGATTCCAACGAAAACCCGCTCGGCCCCTGCGCTGCCGCTGCCACCGCCATATCCGGCATGATCGCCGAGGGCGGCCGCTACGACACGGATCTCACTTTCAAACTTGTTGAGACCTTCGCCGCAATGGAGGGCCTCAAGAGCGAATACGTCGTTCCCTATGCGGGCTCAAGCGAGCCGCTGCACTTCTCGGTGCTCGCCTTTACATCGCCGGAGAAGTCTTTCGTCATCGCAGACCCCGGCTACGAAGCAGGCATGCGCGCCGCAGACGCCAAGGGCGCAAAGGTGATCAAGGTTCCGCTCACCGCGACCCATGCGCACGACGTGAAAGCCATGGTCTCCGCCGACCCCAATGCGGGCGTGATCTACATCTGCAATCCGAACAATCCCACCGGCACGACCACGCCACGCGAAGATATCGAGTATGCGCTGGCCAACAAGCCCAAAGGCTCGATCCTGCTGATCGACGAAGCCTACATTCACTTTTCCGACGCAACACCGTCACTCGACTTCGTGAAGGCCGACAAGGATGTCATCGTCCTGCGGACATTCTCGAAAATTTACGGCATGGCCGGCATCCGTTGCGGCTTCGCCATCGGCCGCCCGGACCTGCTCGAGAAGGTGCAGTTCTATGGCATGAACCCGATGCCGATCACCGCCGTAGCCGCGGCCACCGCCAGCTTGCAGGACAAAGATGTGATTCCGCAGCGCAAGAAGCTCAACGCCGAAATTCGCTCGGAAACCTTCGAGTGGCTGACCGCGAACAACGTCACCTTCATTCCATCCGTGAGCAACTGCTTCATGATGGATACGCGCCGCCCCGGCAGAGACGTGATGGCCGCGATGGCAAAACAGGATGTCTTCATCGGCCGCGTGTGGCCGGTGATGCCCACCTGGGTCCGCATCACCGTGGGCACTCGCGCGGAGATGACGAAGTTCCAGGCCGCCTACAAGCAGGTGATGAACGCAACGAATGCTGAGCTCGCGCTGCCGACGCTCGAACTCGGCCATCGCTTCAGCATCCAGTCCTGATGCGGGACCATCCACGAAGAAAAGCCCCGGCGAATACCGGGGCTTTTCTCGTGGACAATGCTCTCTACTTCGAGCGCACCGCGATCACCTCAATCTCGATCAGCGCCCACGGCGCGGCCAGGGCCGCGACCTGCATTGCCGCGCGAGAAGGCTTGTTCGGCTGCTCCTTCGTTCCGAAGTATTGCAGGTATGCAGCCTGCAGACCAGGAAAGTCGAGCTTGCCGCCTTTGTTCGGATCGCCCGCCATGTAGACATGCATATTCACTACGTCACCCAACGTGAGCCCCTGCTCCTTCAGGATCGCGTCCAGCTTCTTGAAGATGCTTGTGGCCTGCGTCTGCGTATCGCCATATTCGGCGGCCTTGCCTGTCGCCGCATCAGCGAGTGTTACCGGAGATGCCAGTTGCCCGCTGACGTAGAGCGTATCCCCGGCCCACACGGCGGTCGCCAACGGTGACGCGTCCGACTGAATATGCACTACCTTGGTCTGCGCCATTGCCGGACTGGCTGTGACACAGAGCCCAGCCGCAGACATCAGCGCCATCGCAGGCGCACTTCTTTTCACTCGCAACATCGATTCTTTCCTCATTCCTGTCAGGCCTTTTGCGTTGTAACGGGCTGCATCAGCCGCGCCGTCTGCACGTGGTTGGAGATCATCTGCACTGCGCGATGCGAGGCCAGCGCCGCGCCCTCCTGCCAGCCGATGAGATAGCTGCAGTGATCGCCCGAGAAGAAGATGCGGTCATCCGGCTCGATCAATGCCTTGTATGGACCTGCATAGTAATCGCCGCGCCGATTCTTCACATAGCTCGGTGCCGCGCCCACCCAGGAGCCAAGATTGAAGGGCATCATGCCCCAGTTCATGTAGACCGGCTTGGTCAGCTCCTTGCCGTGCCCAGGATGCAGCTTCTCAACCGCCGCGCGCGAAGCATCGAACTTCGCCTGCATGTTCGGCAGCTTGCCGAAGTCCGACTGGTTCTCCACGCCATACCCAGCCACCAGCACACCCTTCTCCGAGAAGAGCTTTGCGCTTGGATACCACATCAGGTTCACCGGCCCCTTGATGACGAAGCCGAGGCCGCCGTAGAGGTTGTAGTCCTGCTCCCAGAAGCGCCGCGACTCCCACGCCACCTTGTAGGCACTGTCGTAATAGACCTCGCTGATGGCCTGCCTCACCTGCGGCGAAAAATCATTCGGAATATTCTTGAGGATCGTCAGCGGCAGCGCGCAGATGCAGTAGTCGGCCTCGAGCATCTTCTCCGCGCCGCCCTGGCTGTATGCAATCCTCACGCCCTTCGATGTCTTGCGGATCTCTTTTACCGCCGCCCCGTACTGCACGGTATCGCCGAGCTTCTTCGCGAAGGCAAAGGGAATGCGATCCATGCCGCCGACCGGTTGAAACATGGTCGCCTGCATGTCGAACATCTCTTCGTACATCATGCCCTGCCAGAACTTCGCATCGAGCAGCGAATGCATCGCAAGCGGCGCGCGCAGCGCCTCGGGGCTTGCACCGGCACCAGGCATCGTCACAACGCCGCTACGTTCGGAGCCCGTATAGCTATAGTCCTTCTGCAGATCGCCGTAGTAGCTCAGGAAGTCGAGCATGCGCTCGTGATCTTCCTTTGAAAGCACATCGTCGAGCCCACCCTTCTGCACGCACTTGGCCAGCATCTCCGATACGTGGCCACGCGTGTCATTGATCGCCTGCCGCTGCTCAACGGCCTTGCCACCGAAGGCATCATCGTTCTGCAGCAGCGCACTCCGCGAAGTGTTTACCTCAACCTCAAGCGGAACGCCAAGCTCTCTGCAGTAACTCAGGATGGTTTTATGAATTGAGGGCAGGCGCGCCGGGCCTGCGTTGAAGTAGCTGTCGTCTTCCCAGCTCGCCGTCTGGCTCATACCGTCGGCAAAGTCGATCCTGGTGCCGGTTCTTACTGTGAAGTTGCGTCCGCCCGGGCGCTGGCGCGCCTCGAGCACCGTACAGGCATAACCGGCTTTGCTCATCTCATAAGCAGCCACCAGCCCGGCTATCCCGCCGCCGAGGATCACCACCTTCGTCCCCGCGCCTGCAGCCAGCTCGACGCGCGAAGCCTCGGCCGCAGCTACCGGCATCAGGCCGAGATGCTGCATCGTGAGAAACGCCGCGCCAAAGCCTCCGGCCTGCCCTACCCGCATTAAAAAATCCCGCCGTGTAAAACCCATCTGATCTCCTGATATGTGGGTTGATGGATACCTATCTGACAGCCCGAAGCGCCTGCTGCTATGCAGGCGCCTCGAACAACGAGTGTGCAGCAGCGCTCAGAAGATGATCTTCAGAGAAAGCTGCGTATTGAACGGTGCACCGGCGCCGATCCCAGGGGCATAGTTCCAGGCGTCGATGGTCTGGGTGAGCGTGAGGGAGGTTGCGCCGGCGGTATTCGGATCGATGCCGCCCGGCGAGCCATAGTTATAACGATTGAAGACGTTAAACATCTCGACACGGAACTGGGTGTTAATTCTTTCCGAGATCGGGGTGTTCTTGAAGACAGAGAGATCCACATCCGAGAAGCCGGGACCGGCATAAGCGTTCCTGCTTGAGTTGCCGAAGGTGCCTGGAGCCGGATCCGTAAACGCCGCCGGGTTCAGCCAGTTGGCGCCAATCTTCTGCTTCTTGAAGCCAGCCGTCGGACTCACGCCGGTAAGCTCGGCGCGCTGCGTGCCTTCCCCCGTGCCCGAAGTATCCGAAGCACTGAGGACCGTGATCGGAATGCCGCCGTGCAGCGTGGCCAGCGTATTCAGCTGCCAGCCATTGGTAAGCGGCTTCCACTTGTTTCCTCCGGGTATCAGGTAGGTCGCCTGCGCGATGAAGATGTTGCGCTGGTCGAAATCGCTCGGGCCGTAATCGCCTTTGAAGTTCGTGCTGTCCTGCGGAAGCGCGCCGCGATAGGCCGTGACTTCATCGAGATTATGCGACCAGGTATACGTTGCCTGCCCGCTGAAGTTATGCAGGTTCGCTACCTTGATCGTGGCCTGCAGCGAGTTGTAGTTCGAGGTCCCGATGCTCTCGATCTGGTTGATATAGGTGTAGTTCGGATACACGCTGTAATACGGCCGGCTCGTCTGAATGGGCGTAGAAGAGTCCGAAGGCGCAGCCTGGTTGATATCCAGGATCGAGAGCAGGTGGCGGGCGCCGCTGGCCACATAGCCAATCTGCGCGACGACCTTGTCCGTAAGGCTCTGCTCGATCTGGGCGTTGTAGTTCAGATCGTGGGAAGGCTGAAAGTTCTTCGCGATCGAGAAAATGCTGCTCGAGGCCGTCGGGTTCGAGAAGACATCGACACCATCGACGATCGTGCCAGCCGTGGGCGTGGTTGCGGTGATCACCGGATCGGGACCACCCGGATTGCCCTCCACGCCGTTGGGCGCGCCATTGCCGGGACGGTTGTCGAGGAAGGGATTGAGGTTCGGCGTGTCGTAGTAGAGACCGACACCTGCGCGAAAGACCGTCTTCGGCGTGATCTGGTACGAGATACCGGCACGCGGGCTGAAGTTCGTGTACTTCGGATCGTAAAGATTGCTGATCTCCGCGCCCTGATAAGCAATACCCGGTGTGGCTGCGGTCGTCAGGTCCGGACGAAAGACGGAGAGATTCTTCCACGGGTTATGCAGCGGCCCCTCGTAGTCCCACCGCAGCCCATAGTTGACGTTGAGCTTGTGCGTAACCTGAAACGCATCCTGCGCGAAGAAATCGAAAGTATTTACAAACACCTGCCGGTCAGGATCGCCGAGCGCGATGGAACCGGTGTTATAGCGGCCTGCGAGAAAGTCCGCCAGCGAGTTCGTGTACGCGTTGCCGGTATCGCCCGTCCCCCACGTATCGTCGGTGTTGGAACCATCGCCGAAGGCCGATCCTAGCGGACCGCCCGTGCCATTGAAGGTGAAGCTGCCAAGCGCGTGACGGTGATAGAACTCGTCGAGCTGAGCCTTGCGCAACTCACCGCCGAACTTGATCTCATGCTTGCCGATCACCCAGGAGAAATCGTCCGTCAGGTGACCGGTGATGTCGTTACGTCCCTCGGGCGGCGTCTCACCCACGGGATCGAATGAACCGATGTTGATGTTCGTGGCACCAGGCAGCGTGGAGCCCGTAACCAGCCCGAGCGAGGCCATATCAAAGCTGTTGTTGTAATCGTTAAAGACCTGATTGAAATAGTTCACACCGGCAAGCACCTGGTTCGTCATTGTCGGCGTGAAGACATGGTTGAAGACGAGCGCATAGTTCTGCACGTGGAGCGGCGCGACTTCGTAGTAGTAGAGAAGGTCCGAACCCACAGGAGCGACCTGGTTGCCCTGGCCCGCAAACCAATGGGCGGAGAGGCTGTTCTTCGAGTCGATCGTCCAGTCAACCTTGGCGAGGCCGTTGTAGCTGTAACCAAACTCGGGATCGCTATCGAGATAGTTGTTCACCGCGCCCGAAGTCGCTGTATCGCCGCTCAGAGCACCGGTCACCTTCGAAGGCCATAGCGTCTTGAGCAGGTTCTGCGACACCGCATTCACTGGCACACCATACTTGTCGAGCGCGGCCAGAGCAGCGGCCTGCCATCCGGTGGAAGGCTCAGTGGCATCGGAAGGGACACCGATGACGAACCGCTGATGCTCATAGGTGACAAACCAGAACAGCTTGTCCTTCACCACCGGGCCGCCCGCGGAAAATCCGTAGTTGTAGTTACGAACCTCCTGCTTCGGTGTGTCCGCGGCAATGCTGGCAGGATTGATCGCACCCAGCGCCTCATTGCGGTTGTAGTAGTAGGCCGTGCCGTGAAGCTGATTGCCGCCGGACTTCAGCGAGAGGTTCACGCTGCCACCGGGATTGCGGCCCGACTCGACCGCGGCCTGCGTCTGCACGGAGAACTGCTGCACCGCATCGATCGGCATGACGATACCGGCAATGCCCGCGACACCGCCCTGATTCACCGCCGGGATGTTATGCCACAGATCGTTGTTATCGATACCGTCGATCTGCCAGTTAATCTGATTCGCGCGCGTGCCGTTCAGCGATCCATAACCGCCAGCGCCGGAGTTCGCAAAGCCCGGAGCCAATACAACCAGCTGCGTAAAGTCGCGTCCGTTCAGCGGCGTGTCCTGCAATGCTTTGCCTTCAACGCCGGAGGTCTGCGTCGTCGACGTGGTGTCGAGAGCCAGGGCCACGGCATTCACCTCAACCGTGGTTGCCGTCTGCGCCACGGTCATTTTGATTGGCAGGGTATAAACCACGCCGGCCGTCACCGGCACGCCATCCACCTTCAGCTTCTGAAATCCCGAGGCTTCCGTCGTCACGGTATATGTGCCGAGCGGCAGGTCCTGAAAGGAAAACTCACCGGCGCTCGACGTCACGGTGTCGTGCGACACACCGGTCGCTACATTCGTTGCTTCTACTTTTGCTGCGGACACGAGCGCACCGGATGGATCCGTCACTACGCCATTGATGCCGCCACGAAAGGTCTGTGCCTGAGCGCCGTCAAATGCCAACAAGAATGCGCCAGCCATCACAACCCACAAAAACAGAGATATCCTGCTTCGCTTCGTCATGGGTACAAAGCCTCCACAAGTGTTCTGGGGTACTGCTCTGCGTTTGTTCTTGCTTTTAGTTGGAAAAGAGGAAGCCGCGAGCTTCGGGAGAGAACTTCAGCGAGCGTCCGGGATTTTTAGAGGCCCGCATTTCAAGGAGGAGGGACGGGCTCTTCGAGGCTCAATTGCCATGCCCGACAATAGCCCTGCACGGATATCAGACAAAGGGAAAAATTTGCCGGATCAGAGGATGAAATAGCGGCGATAAGTCGCCACTTATAGCGAATCGGGACTTATCGCCGCCATCTATCTGGTGGAATCATTTCCATCCATGTACTTAGACTTCCCGTTTCAGCACACGGACGAATTCCACTTCACCACAAAGGGCATATATAAATTTTCTTTATCAAAGCAACATCTGCAGCTACTCGGCGCGCAGTGTCTCCGCTGGGTCAATCCGCGTGATGCGTTGTGCGGGCACAAGCGCGGCCAGCAGTGAGAGCGCGAACAGCAGCGCCGGCGTTGCCGCGAGCGTCCAGAGATCGTAAGGCCCCACACCGTATATCTCGCTGCGTAACAGCCGCAGCACCGCAAAGCATGCAGCCAGTCCGACACCCGCGCCCACGAGTACCGGCGTAAGGCCGGAGCGCAGCATCGTACGCACCGAATCGCCTATTGTCGCTCCCAGTGCGATGCGGATACCGATCTCCCGCCGCCTCTCCACGATCGCGGCAGCCACCAGCGAGCCGACTCCAACCGCCGAGAGCAGCAGCGCCAGCAGGGCGAGCGATCCCAGCAGCAGTACCTCGATGCGTTGCATGGCCAGCTCGGTCTCCATCAGATCCTCGAAGCGATAAAAGCCGGAGAAAGAAAGATCGCGGTCGACACCTGCCAACACCGCTGCCATCGACTGGCCCAGATTCGCCACAGGTCCGCGCGTGCGCACGATCAACGAAGGCTCAAACCAGAGATGCACCGGCGCCAGCATCGCCGCGGGGAACTGCGCGGCAGGCAGGTAGAGCACCGGCTCGGTACCGAGAGGAGCAGTCCACGCGATGCCCTGCTCCTTGGTCACATCGCCGACTACCCCGACGATACGCATCCTCATCGGCGGCTGCTGCGCAGCGCTCTGCGGCTTCGTCAGAAAGCGCCCTACGGCGTTCGCTGTTCCAAAGTACTTCCGCGCGAAGGCCTCGTTCACTACTGCTACGGGCTCGCTGGGCGCGGTGTCGCTATCCTTCACCTCGCGCCCTGCCAGTATCGGCACTCGCAATGTCGCAAAGTAATCCGGTGTGACCCAGCTCGTGCTGGTGCTGATTCGTTCGCCCGCATGCGGCCCATCGGCGATCTGCGCGCCCCAGTTCAGTCCACGCTCATAGGGAACGCTCAGCCCAGCCGCGACATTCTCTACGCCGGGGATGCGGCGCGTCGCAGCGAGGCTATGCGCCAGTAGATTCGTGAACGCGGCTGGCGAGTGATAGCGCGCCTCATCGAGCGACACCTTGCCCAGCGTGACATTGTGCGCATCGAAGCCGGGCGGCAGTGTCTCGAGATAAACGAGCGTACGCACCAGCACGCCGGCTGCTGCCACCAGCACCACCGTCAGTGCCACCTCTCCGGCGATCAGCAGACGCCGCGAGCGTCCTGTGCCTGCCGCCACGCTGTAGCTCTTCGCCGACATGGCTGAGCGCAGCGCCACCCTACGCGCTACCAGCGCAGGCAATGCTCCGAAAAGCACCGTCGTAGCCAGCGTCGCCGCAAGCGTAAAGAGCAGCACGCGGCCGTCGATCGCGAAGCCGCCTAGCGGCTGCATCGTTGCAGGCAGCACGCTCGAGACGGCCCGAAGGCAGGCCGATGCCAGGCCCATGCTGGCCGCCGCACCCAGCGCCGCAGGCAGCAGGCTTTCGAGCCACAACTGCCGCAACAACCGCCAGCGCGAGGCTCCGAGCGCCATCCGCGTCGCCAGCTCCTGCGTGCGCCCGCCGATACGCGCCATCGTCAGCCCGGCAAGATTCGCGCAGGCAATCAGCAGGATGAGGCTCACCGCCAGCATCAGCACCAGCACTTTCGGCCGGCTGCTGTCGTCATTCAGAGAATTCTGCATCGGCTGCGCATACAGCCATGCGCCGCTCGGCGTGGAATCCGTGTCGGGATGCACCGGCAGATGCGCCAGTTCGCCGCGCACCTCATCCCATGTCGCGCCTGGCTTCAGGCGCATCAGGATGCCGCAGTCATACCCCGCGCATGCACCCTGCGCATCGCCCGGCTGCAGCACCGTGTAGAGCTCGCTGTTGCCGTGCGGCATGGTCGCAGCCGCAGGCAGCACGCCTATCACGGTGAACGGCTCTCCTTTTAGCCGCACAGTGCGACCCAGCACTGCGGAGTCCCCGGCAAAGAGCGATTGCCACAGCCCATAACTGAGCACGACCGCGCGAGCCCCACCCGGGCGGCTCTCCGCATTCGAGAACTCGCGCCCGATCAGCGGCTCGAGGCCCAGCACGGAGAAGAAATGCGAGGTCACCGCAGTCGCCGTCACAAAGCGTGCCACATGGCCTGAGCCTGTCTCCGCCGCGAGGTTCACGCCACTCGCAGTCGAGCCCATCTGCCCCTCATACGCGGCCACGGTCGCCGCAGAAATGTGCTGCTTCGCCATCAGCCAGTCATGCACACCGTGGCTGTCATCTTCCTTGCTCCAGTGGCCGCCGCGATCTGTTCCCTCGAGATGCGTCACCAGCGCAGCCAGCCGGTCCGGCTGCGGATAAGGCAGGCGGCGCAGCAGGAACCCATCCACCATGCTGAACACCGCCGTGTTCACGCCGATACCAAGCGCCAGCGTTACGATCACCGCCAACGCGTATCCCGGCGAGCGAAGCATCTGCCGAACCGCAAATCTCACCCCACCCGCCATCTGTCACGCCTTTCGTTACAAATTTCGTTATTCATCCCGCAGCGCCGTCACCGGCTCGATCCGTGCCGCTGCGCGCACCGGCAGCCAGCTTGCGCCGAAGGCCAGCAGCGCAATCGCGGCCAGCGCCGCGCCGAACACCGCCGCATCGTCCGGCCGCACTCCAAAGAGCAGACTGGCCACCGCGCGTGCCAGCGCCACCGCGGCCACCAGGCCCAGCCCCATGCCCGCAGCCATAAGCACGCCTGCGCGGCGCAGGAACATCCGCGTCACATCGCCGTGGGTTGCGCCCAGCAGCAGCCGCAAGCCAATCTCACGCCGCCGTTCTCCCACCACGCTCGCCATCACGCCGAAGATGCCGAGCGCAGCCAGCAGCAGCGCAATGCCTGCATCGACCACCAGCGAAGACGCCGCATACAGCAGCCCGATCAGCGAATCGTGCAGATATCCGGCATAGCTCTCCATATTCGAGATCGCCAAAGTCGGATCCATACCGGCGATCACAGCACGCGCGGCCGGAGCCAGCGCCGTGGCGTCCCCCACCGTGCGCAGAACGTAGCGCGTCGAGAGGGGAGGAAACTGCATTGCGCTCAGGTAGATTGCCGGCTCCGGTCCCGGGTCGATCCACTCATAGCGAACATCGTTCACTTCGCCAACAATGGTGATCCACGGCGTCGGATCGTTCTCGCCCAGCCGTATGCGGTATCCGATCGGCGAGGTATGCGGAAAGTAGCGCTCGGCAAACAACCGGCTCACGACAGCCACACGTGGGGAGTCGAAGCCGTCGCTCCGCGCCAACAGGCGTCCGCGGAGAAGATGAATCTGCATCGGGGCAAAAAACTCCGGGCTCACCGTGATGCGCGAAGCAATCTGCACCTGCCCCGGAGCCACAGGCCGTCCATCGATTGCCATCTGCTGGTCCCAGGTGCCCTCGTTGCCATCCGGCAGATTGCTGGTGATGGTCGCCGTCTCGACACCCGGCAGACCACGCAGCCGCTCGAGACTCCGCTCATACCATTGCGCCTGCTGCACAGGCGAGACCGTGGAGTTTGCAGGAGCCCATAGCTCGAAGGTCAGCACCTTGCCCGGTTCCAGCTTGTCCTGCCCGTGCAGTAACGACCACATGCCTTTGGCCATCAGCACAGACCCGATCACCAGCGTCACCGCCAGCGCAATCTGCACCACCGCAAAAAGGCTGCGCAGCCGATGCGTTGAGCGTCCACCGGTTGTCGTACGCCCACCCGCTTTGAGCTGCTCTACCAGATCCACGCGGAGCGCCTCGAGCGCCGGGGCAAGGCCGGAGACAACACCCGCCGCCACTGCAAGCAGCAGCGAAAGCGCCAGAGCACGACCGTTCAGTGAAATCTGATTCCACCCAGCAACATAGCGCGCGACCCGTTCCGGCATTTCCGCAAGAGCAACACGCAGATAAAGGATCGCCAGCAGCACGCCCACCGCCGCTCCTCCCAGGCTGAGCAGCAGGCTCTCTGCCAGCAGTTGCCGCAGCAGGAGACGCCGGCTGGAACCAAGCGCGGTACGCAGCGCCATCTCCCCGCGGCGGCTGAGACCTCGTGCGAATTGCAGGTTAGCGATGTTCGCGCAGACGATCAACAGTACGAAGCCCGTCGCGGCCATGATCATCTTCAGGTAAAGCGGAGTCAGGTTGCCGTTGATGCCCTTAAGCAGCGGCTCTACCGCGATGCCCCAGCCTCGGTCTCCATCCGGATACTGTGCTGCCAGCCGCTCTGCAACCGAGCGCATCTGCGCCTGCGCCTCGCCCAGCGTTACGCCATCCCGCAACCTCGCGACAGCAAAATACCCGCGGTCGCGCCTGTCGACCTGCTGCTCCGGCGTCGGCGCCAGCGGAACGAAGAGCTCTGCCTCCGGCGGATAGCCCAGCGTGCGCGGCATCACGCCTACGATGGTGTAGTTCCGCCCGTCCAGCGACACCTTCCGTCCAATTACGCCCGCATCACTGCCGAACTGCCGCGCCCAGAAGCGATAGCTCAGGATCAGCTCGGCATCGCGCCCCGCTTCCGACTCGTCGGCGCGAAAGAGCCGGCCCAGCAGCGGTTCGGTGCGCAGCAGCGGGAAGAACCCCGAGGAGACGGACTCCGCCTCCACGTGTACGGCCGCGCCCGCGCCGGTGAGGTTCATCTCGCGATCCCTGCGGAGCGCCAGCGATTCGAAAGAGCTGGTCTCGCGCTGCCAGTCCAGAAAATCGGCCAGCGATACCCGGTCATTGTCGCTGCCCTTCTGCTGTCCGCTGAGCGCAACCACCCGGCCCAGGTCCGGCACCGCGATCGGCCGCAGCATCATCGCGTCCAGCATGCTGAAGATCGCCGTGTTTGCACCAATGCCGATAGCCAGGGTCAGGATCGCCGTCATCGTAAAACCCGGCGACTTTCTTAACTGCCGAAACGCCAAACGAAAATCACGCAGCATGTGTAACTCTTTCTGCTACAAATATCGCTCTGCAGATCTACATCCCGAACTTATTCCTGACGCAATGCATCCATCGGCTCTACCTGCGCGGCGCGGCGTGCCGGAAGCATCGCGCCGATCGTTCCCACCAGCAGGAACAGCAGTGTCGTCGCCGCAAGTGTCACAGGATCATGGACCGGCACACCGAAGACCGCGGCCTTCAGCAGGCGTCCCAGCAGCAGTGCTCCAGTGAGGCCCGGGACCGCACCGGCGAGCACCAGCACGACGCCTTCGCGCAACACGGCGCGCAGCACTCTGGAGCGGTCGGCTCCTAAAGCCATCCGCAGACCGATCTCGCGCGTACGCCGCTCGACGCCATAGGACACCGTGCCATAGATACCCACGGCGGCCAACACAAACGACAGTGCTCCAAAGACGCTCAGTGAAAGGAGTTCCAGCCTCGCCAGACCCTCCTTGTCTTCCGCCAGCATCTTCATCGTTTCCACGGCAAATACAGGCTGCGCGGGATCGACATTCGCAGCGACCGAGGAGACGGCACGCATCAGCGATGCTGGATCGACGGTGGTGCGGAGAACAAAGGTCATGCGGGCCATCGGCTTCTGCCGGTACGGAACGTAATACAGCGGGATGGCATCCTCGCGCGCGCCCCAGCTCTTCTGCCTGGCCGCGATGCCCACGACCGTCGCTCCGTCTCCGCAATACCAGTCGCATTGCAGGGTTTGTCCGAGCGGATTGATCCCCGGCCAGAGCTTGTTTGCCAGGTCGTCCGTCACAATGATTACCTGCGGCGCGGCTGCGTTGTCGGTGTCCGCAAAATCGCGGCCCGCCACCAACTGGATGCCCATGGTGTGCAGATAACCCGGCGTCGAGAGGCGGGGCATGCCGGCATCCTGTGCCCCGGCCACGGAGCCGGCTCCAGCCCCGGCCCTCACCATCAGCACCATCTCCGGCCCATTGCGGAGAGGAACGCCATCGACCGCCGCGGCCCGCTCCACTCCGGGCAGCGCCCTGAGAGCGCTCAGCATGCGGTCCTGATAACTCACGATTGTCTGCGGACCGGCTTTTTCATCGTCATAGGGCTTGCCATGCAGATTGACGGAGAAGGTCAGCAGGTGTTGCACTCCATACCCCAGCGGCTCGGCCTGCACCTTCTGCATGCTGCGTATCAGGAGACCTGCGCCCGCGACCAGGATCAGCGCGAGGGTCACCTCGCTGCTCACCAGCACGCGATGCAGCTGCCGATGAGCGAACCCTCCGCTTTTCCACCATCCACCGCTCTTCAGAACCTCCCCCGGATCCTGTCTTCTGACGAGCCACGCCGGCGCAAGTCCGGCAGCAACACCGGCGAGCAGCGCCAGCAACGCGGTAAACGCCAGCACGGGAAACGAGAGCGAGGGACGAGGAAAATCCGCGAGCGAGCTATCCCGCAGGCGATAGAGCAGACTCAGCAGCCCTTCCGCCAGCCATACTCCGCAACCGCCCCC
>NZ_JASGFD010000066.1:0-25853 GCF_047605705.1 Silvibacterium sp.
AGTCGATCTTGAAGGGCTCGGACTTCTTCTTGTCCGCTTCTTTCTTCTCGGCGTCCTTGTCCGCATCCTTGTCGCCGGTTTTGGCTTCTTCCGGAGTGGTCGTCGCAGGCTTCGACTTAGTGTCGTCCTGCTTGGGCGCGGGTTGGCCGGGCGTGTGGAAGAGATCGCGGAGCTCGTCTTCCCGATACTTCGGCACATGCGGGGTGAGATCGACGCGCGCAATCTCGAAATTTTCGCTGCGCTGCGCGGTCTCGAAGAGCAGGTACTTGCCGTCAGGCGCCCAGGTGATATTGAAGGCGCTCTCGCCATTCGCAAGGAAGGACACGAAGCGGGCTTCGCCGCCTGCCGCCGGGACTACCTTGATGTTGCGGAAGGCATCGACGCCGACTGTGGTGAAAGCAATCCACTGGCTGTTGGCAGACCACTCGATGGTGGGCTCATCTATCAGGTCGTTCGCGATGACCTTGTCGTTCATCCCCTCGAGGGTAATGAGCCGCAGCTCGCGCTCGTTGCGGGTGTAGACGATGCTCTTGCCATCCGGCGACCAGCGCGGGTTTTCGTTCTCATCGGTGCCGGTGGTGAGAGCGCGCTCCTTATCGGTTTTGAAGTCGTACTCGAAGAGGTTGTGATGGCCTCCGCGCTCGGAGACATAGACGATGCGCGTGGAGTCGGCGGACCAATGCAGGTCGGACTCGCGATCCGGTGTAGAAGTGACGTGGAAGCCGTCGCCTCCGTCCTTCGAGGGAATGACGAAGACATCGCCGTGCGCGACGAGGGCCATCTTCTTGCCGTCGGGCGAGAGCGCCATCTCGTCGAAATTGTTCTCCGTGGTGTGACGAATATCCGGCGACGAGGGCACACCGCGCAGGGTGATGGGCACCTCGGCGGCCTTGCCGGAGGCGATGTCGTACTTCCAGATGGTGAGGTTGCGCTCGAAGACGATGGCCTTGCCGTCCACGCTGATGGAGGGATAGAGCACGCGGCCGTGTTCGAAGTGCGTGAGCTGCTTCGGCTCGCCGCCAAGGGTGAGCGACCACAGGTTCTCGGCGCCGCTCTTGTCGCTCATGAAGTAGAGCGTGTGGCCATCGTGCGACCACATCGGCCAGGCATGCTTGGCGTCCGCGGGCACGAGGACCTTCGCGGGCGTCGCGTCGGCGAGAGGTTTAAGCCAGAGCTCGGTCTCATCGATGTGCGCGTGTCCGTTGCGCCACCACTGCGTGAAGCTGATGCCCTTGGTGACAAGCGCGACATTCTCGCCGTCGGGCGAAGGCGCGCTCTCGAACTCGGAGAGATAACGCTCGCGGCTGACCTCGAGCGGCGTGCCGCCGCTGGCGCTCACGCGGAAGATGTCTGGCAGATGGCCCACGTCATCCGCGGACGAGGCGAAGTAAATCCACTTACCGTCGCGGGACCAGCCGTCGAGCTGATCGGGCGCGTCACTGAAGGTGAGGCGGCGCAGCTCGCCGGTGGCGAGGGTGAGGATGTAGATGTCGCCCGAGCCGGTGCGGGTGGAGATGAAGGCGAGCTGGCTGCCGTCGGGTGAATAGACGGGGCGCGACTCGGTCGCGGGATCGGTGACGAGCAGATGCGCCGTGCCGCCTTCGGCGGGCACAGTCCAGATATCGCCACCGGAAGCGAAGGCGATTTCCTTGCCATCCGGCGAAAGCGCAGGCTCTGCGAGCGAAGGGAGCGAGGCCGGTGCAGCGTAAGCGGTGAGGCATGCGGAGGCGAGGCAGAGCGAGGCAAAGACGCGGAGGCGGTGAGAAAGCGCAGTCATTGGAAGGGTCGGTTGCTCCGGTGGAAGGTATGGGAACGAGGATAAACGAGAGAAACGGAAAGGCGCAGAACTTTACAGCCGGGCTCCCCGGCGCGGGCATGAAAAGATGGAAGGTGATTCGGCGGGCAAGCCCTATGCCCGGATGCGTCTATTGCAGGAGACTGCCCGTCCAACGATGGCAACGCCCCAATCCGCTGTGGAGTGAAGTGTGATCAAGAAGAGAAATGCGAAGATGCGCGGCCTGTCGCGCTATGCCCCGCTGCTGCTGATGGCGCCGGGAATGCTGGTACTGCCAGGATGCGGACATCGCGCCCCGGTTCAGGTGGGACAGGGAGCGGACAGCTTTCTTTCAGCAGGCGCCGCGAAGACCGGCAATCCGCAGGTGGCGCGCTACACCGTGACGCCACAGTCATCCGCAGCGGTCACGGTGGAGTTCGGACCGACAACGGGCTACGGCCTGAAGACCTGGACCGTGCACGCGAAGGCGAATGAGCCGGTACCGATGCTGGTGGCAGGCATGCGCGGCGACAGCACCTATCACATGCGCGCCACGGTGCGCTTCGACGACGGCACGACGGTCAACGATGCGGATCAGAGCTTCGCCACCGGGCATTATGCCGAGCACCTGCGGCCGCAGGTCTCCGTCCAGAGCAACGGCTCGCCGCAGCGGGTTCCGCAACCGGGTGTGGAGCTGCTGAACCCCTCGATCGGATCAGACATCCAGGCCGCCGTCGTCGATCTCAAGGGCAACCTGCTGTGGGGCTACGAGTACAAGGACAGGCAGTCGACGGGCAAGGTGCAGTTCCATCGCTATGAGCAGTCGGCCGCGTACACGCTGAGAGGCTGGGGCTACTGGATCGAGAGGCACGTGGGGATACATCCCGCGGGCGAGCCGAAACTGTGGGATGCGAAGCTGTGGAAGGCTCCGCCGCCGATGCGCCGCTTTGCGACGATCATCAATCCGATCAAACCGCTGCCCAACGGCAACTTTCTGCTGGTCATCGGCCTCGCCTCGCATGCGCTCGTGGATACTCCGGATGGCACGCCGCCGCCGGGGACGCTGACCACACTGCGCGAAATCAACCTGGCGGGCGAGACGGTGTACGACCTGCCGGTCGCGGAGCTGAACCGGCGGCTCGCGAAGATCGGCTACAAGGGCCCGGAGATCGAGATGGTGCATCATGATGTGGAGGTGCTGCCGAACGGGCACATGATCGTGATCGCCAATGGGACGAAGCTCTATCCCCGGCTTGCCGGCAATCCGCGCCCGACGCGCGTGGTCGGCGATGTGCTGGTGGATCTCGATACGAACTTCCAGCCGACGTGGACGTGGAGCAGCTTCGATCATCTCGACATCAACCATCATCCGATGGACTTCCCCGACTGGACGCACACGAACGCGGTGGTCTACACGAAGGATGACGGCAACCTGCTGGTCTCGATGCGCTCGCAGCACTGGGTCATCAAGGTGGATTATCGTAACGGCCAGGGCACGGGCAACGTGATCTGGCGGCTGGGGCATGGCGGCGACTTCAAGCTGATCGGCGGCAACGATCCCCAGGACTGGCAGTATGGGCAGCATCAGCCGGCGATCTTCAGCACCGCGAACGCAGGCGTCTTCGACGTAGGCGTGATGGATAACGGCAACGAGCGCCTGCTGGCCGATGGCAAAGTCTGCGGCACGAAGGGCGCGGGCCCCTGCTACACCACGGTGCCGATCTATCGCATCGACGAGGCCGCGAAGACGGCGACGCTGGTCTTCCACGACGTCTTCCCGCCGAAGCAGTTTTCGGTATGGGGCGGCGGCATCAGCGCACTCGGCAACGGCGATGTGGAGATTGACCTGTGCTATCAGGGGATGGCGTCCAACGTGGTCGAGGTGACGCGCGAGGAGCATCCGCAGACGGTATGGGCACTGCATCTCGAGCACTCGAACTCTTACCGCTCGGAGCGGCTGCCTAGCCTTTATCCCGGCGTGCAGTGGGGCTCGGCAACGAATTGATCGCCTTCCTTATCCTCTCCCGTTGGTCTCGATTGAGGATAAGGAAGTCAGGGTGCGTAGGCTCACACTTCCCACCCAAGCGCAGCTTGGATGGGGCACCCTTATCCTTGCTATGTGAGAAAGACACAGATCCCTCCACTGCGCTCTCTCCGTTCGCTCCGGTCGGGATGACAGCATAAGCAAAGCGGCCCGCATCTCTCACGAGATGCGGGCCGCTTCTTTGCAGGGATACAACTTAGCGTGCAGTCGTGGCAGCCAGGGCTGCATTGCGGAAGGCAGCTTCGTGCTGCGTAGGCACGACGAGCAGCTCGCCCATGCGCCAAGTGTTCACGTAAGGCACCTTGCGGACGATCTTCCATTCGGCCGATCCACCGGCGGGCGGAGCGAATTCGACGATGACGGTGTTATCGACATCGTTGAGGACGACGTTACCGTTCGGCAGGCGCGTGCAGTCCTGAATCCAGCCGCCATCGTAGGAAATGACGCCCGTCCGCTTGAGGTCGTCGTCGAGCAGGATCAACTCCTTGCCGAGGCTGTTCGCGAGGATCCAGCCACCGGGGATTTTCTCCAGGCTGTGTGCGCGGGCCAGGCCATCCACCACGATTTCGCCCTTCTGCTGCGAGGGCGGCAGGCTGCGGTCGATCTGAACGATGGTGCCCTGGTGGAAGAGCATCGCCAGCACGTAGCGCTCATTCTCCGGATCGCGGATGGTGGCGCAGTTGACGTGCGTGCTCTGGAACTTCGTGTGGTAATAGCGGTCGCGATGCTCGCCACCGCGTCCGCTCTCACGACGCTCGCCGGAGGGCGTCACGTCGTAGCCGTGCTCAGCGGCCCACCACTCCCAGATCACATTGCCTTCGAGGTCGACTTCGACGACGAGGTCGGTGCCGCAGGAGGCGGCGAGCAGGCCGCGCTTGGTGCGCTCGAGGCTGTGCAGATCGTTGAAGTACGGGTGCGAGATGCGCTGCAGCAGCTTGCCCGGCTCGTGATCGATATCGATGCGAAAAAGATTGCCGGCTTCGAAGTCGTTCATATAGAGAATGCCGTCGGCGAAGCAGAAGCCTGCAGGATTGCCGAGAAGGTTACCCCAATCCGACTGCCAGATGATCTCCTGCGTGTCCCAATCGTAGACAACGAAGGTGCCGGGATAGTCGGATGTGGCGTCCATGTTGGGCCCGAGCTGGTCTGCAGGAAGGAAGCGATATTCCTCCTTCGTCCAGGTGAGAGGCGCCGGTGGTGCGCTCGCTGTGACCGGAATCGCGTTGGCTAGTTTCTGGCCGGGGACTGCGGGCAGTCCACCTTCCAGCTTCCAGCGCGCGCGAAGGCGGGCATTCTGCGTCGTGTATACAGATGCGGCTAAAAGCATGGAATCAGGCTACAGGATGGAGGTGCCTCGCGGGGCATCGCGATGGGCAAAAAGATTGGCTTCAGCCTATTGACCAGAGGTGCAACTTTTCCTGAAAAAAATGCGTCTCCGCCTATGGCGGAACATGCGCCTTTGCAGCTCCGGCGCCATCCAAGTAAGACGTGCATTCATTGATCGATCTTCACAGCCATACTGATTTTTCGGACGGAACACTCTCCCCGCGGGCGCTGGTGCGCCATGCGGCAGAGAGAGGCGTGTCCCTGCTCGCCATCACGGACCATGACACGGTGGATGCGTTCTCCGAGGCTCTTCCAGCGGATCAGGCGCTTTCTCCCGGCGAAACGCTGACCCTGCTCTGCGGTGTCGAGCTGAGCACACATGCCGAACCGAGCGAGCGCTCGGTTCACCTGCTGGCGTATTTTCCCGATCTGCCTCCGCAGGGCTTTCGCGAATGGCTGCTGGCCCTGCAGGAAGGGCGGCGCGCGCGCAATGTGGAGTTGCTGGAGAAGCTGCGCTCGCTGGGTCTGGACCTGACGTGGGAGGAAGTGCAGAGCCTGGCACAGCGCCAGATCGGGCGGCCGCACTTTGCGCAGGCTCTGCTCAGGCGCGGATACGTGAGCTCGCTGCGCGAGGCTTTCGACCGCTATCTCGGCGAGGGCTCGGCAGCATGGGTGGAGCGCGATGAACCATCGCTGGCCGAAGCGCTCGCACGAGTGAAGGAAGCAGGCGGCCTCAGCTCGCTGGCGCATCCGGTGCGCATCACCCGCAATACGCACGAGCTCGAAACATTTATCGCCGATCATGCGGCATTGGGCCTGGATGCGGTGGAGTGCTTTCATCCTGAAGTGTCACCGGAGCTCAGCGAGCAGTTGATCCGGATCGTGGCGCAGCTCGGACTGGGGATGACGGGAGGATCGGATTTCCACGGCGCAAACAAGCCCGGCATTGCGCTGGGCACAGGCAAGGACGATGCATTGCGCGTACCGGAAGCCGTGGGCACATGGATCGTGCAACAGCTGAGCGGCAGGCGGACAAACCAAGAGGCGCGATGTTCAAGCGCACACAGCACGAAGCAGGAGTAGTGATTGATGTATGTGAATCAGCAGGACGAACGCGACGAGCACCGGAAGAATGAAGAGCGGCGACTGGCCTTTCTCAACGAGGCCTCAAGCCTGCCTTCTCTGCAACTCTCAGACGAGACGATGGTGTGGTTCGAACTGCTGGCGAGCGGCGCACTGGCGCCACTCGATCGCTTCATGAGCAGCGCGGACGTTGCAAGTGTGCAGCAGACGATGCACCTGACAGACGGCGCGTTCTTTCCTGTCCCGGTCGTGCTGCCACTGATCGATGCAAGCCTCTGTGCTCCGGGCCAGAGGCTTGCGCTGCGCAGCAGGCAGAACCACCTGCTGGCGCTCCTCACCGTCAATGAGATCTTCGAGTACGAAACGCCGGAACGCAGTGGATGGGCTCTGAGCGGCCCGATGGACGTGCTGCGGACGCCGCCTGCCCTGCTCTTTCCTCACCTGCGCGAGACGCCGGCAAAGCTACGATCCCGGCTCGCTGCCCGGGGTGGCGGTCTGGTACTCGCTGCAGACGGCTGGAATCCGTTGGACGAGGCGCAGACCTCGTGGCTCCGCCAGCGCGCTGCGGAAAACGGTGAACTGCTGCTGGTCAACCTGATGACGACGCACGAGCGGCTGGATGACTTCGAGCTCTTCCAGTGGCTGCGCCTGTGCGAAACGCACTGCGAGGAGACACTGGGACCGCGTGCGCTCCTGAATGTGACCGGGATGCCGAAGCTGGCCTCCGGCGCGCGATGTCTGCTCCTGCGGGCACTGATTCACCGCAATTATGGGGCAGAAAGCTATCTGCTCGCGGCTGACGCCATGACGGAATTCACGCGTGAGGACTTCTCGGCGTGGGAGACAGGCATCGCCGCGCTGGGCATCGAAGCTGTATCTCCTATGGTTCCCCGAAGCAGCTCTGCGTCAAGACAGCGTCTCCTTGCCGCCCTGCACCCGCATGAGCAGGAAGCGGGCTTCTGCCTGTGGTTCACGGGACTGCCGGGCGCGGGCAAATCCACCATCGCCGAGCAGGTGGTGGTGCGGTTGATGGAGAACAATCGCCGGGTGACGCTACTCGATGGCGACGTCGTTCGGACGCACCTCTCAAAGGGACTCGGCTTCTCTCGCGAAGACCGCGATACCAATGTTCAGCGCATCGGTTTTGTCGCGTCGGAGATCGTCCGCCACAGGGGCGTGGCCGTCTGCGCGGCGGTAAGCCCCTATCGCGAATCGCGGGACCGTGTGCGCGAGATGATGAAGCCCAGCGCCTTCGTGGAAGTATTCGTAAACACGCCGGTATCGGTGTGCGAGCAGCGGGATGTGAAGGGCTTCTACACCAAGGCCCGCAAGGGCGCGATGCACTCCTTCACCGGCGTGGACGATCCGTACGAAGCGCCGGAGCGCGCGGAGATTGTACTCGAGACGAAGAACGCGACACCCGCAGAGGAAGCGGAACGCGTGATGCAGTACCTGATCTCGCACGGGCTGCTGGACATGGCGGAGATCGAAGAAGATGAAGATACGGCCGCCAGGCATGCGCGGCTCGCGAGCCAGCCCAGCTAGCTATAACGGCATGTTCGTTTGCGCTCGGGTCATTGCCGTAAACGCGATTCCAAACTTGTCATTCCGATCAAAGCGACTGCAAGCAGCGTAGTGGAGGAACCTGCAGTGAGGTTGCCTGCTCCGGAAAGCCCTCGATCTACGGGCGAAACAGCAGGTTCCTCCACTGCGCGAGACGGAACTGCCGTCTCGCTCCGGTCGGAATGACAGACTTCCTTTTGAAAATCCGTTCGAGAGCAGGCGCTTAAGGACATGCCGATGCGGCTCAAGCTTCCGCCTCGGGACAGCTTCGAGGTTTCGCTTGAGCGTGGCCTTGTTTGTCCCCTACCCGTGAGAGGCAACTAGTCCCACGTCTCAGAATCGAGACGTGGGGGCACCCTATATATATGTAACTACCAGTGGTGAAAATAGCCGTCGCGTTCGAGCAGCGTCACGTCGACCCCGAAGAGCTCGCGGAGGTGCTCCGAGGTGAGCAATTCCTGCTTGGTTCCGTCGGCGAAGATGCGGCCGTCGCGCATCATGATGACGCGGTTCATCTCCGGCAGTATGTCGGCGAGATGGTGGGTGACCATGATGACTCCGGTTCCCTGCTGCACGACGAGGCGCAGCGCCTCACGGAGCTCGCGCTGCGCGGAGATGTCGAGCGCGTTGGAAGGCTCGTCGAGCAGCAGCGTGCCGGGATCATGCACCAGCGCACGGGCGATCATGATGCGGCGCTGCTGGCCTGCGGACATCTCACCGACCAGCTTGTCGCGGAGATAGCCCGCGCCCATGCGGTCGAGCGCTTCCTCTGCCTTGGTCCACATCTCAGGCAGCACCGTGAGATTGGGCCAGAGCGAAGACGCGGAGAAGAATCCTGCGACGACAGCCTCGAGACCCGGGGTCGTGAGAGTGCGCTCACCGGGCAGATGCGCTTCGACCACGCCGAGATGCTTTCGCATCTGCGAGACATCCCAGCGGACGCGGCCGAGCAGCTCGACCTTCGAATCCGGCGCGGCGATGGGATAGCACTCGCGCGTAATGGTCTTGATGAGCGTGGATTTTCCGCAACCGTTGGGCCCGAGGATGGCGACGTGCTCGCCCTCGTGGATGGTGAGGCTCACATCGTGCAGGACTACATTTTCACCGCGCGCCACGTTGACGTGCTGCATCTCGAGAAACATCGAAGTCTTCAACCGCCTGTCCTTTCCTTCCTGTGCTGACCTGCGCCGGACGAGACGCAGTGCTGTCTAAAAGCTTATCGACCGCAGCGGTCTTTAGCTCTCCTTTAGAGTTGATAAAGTAAAACCAGACCATGATTCAAACATCGCTCGTCCCCACCGGCGCGATACCGGGCGGGTTTCGTTTTTCCGCGGTGACTGCAGGGCTCAAGCCGAGCGGCAAGCCGGACTTCGCCGTCGCCATCGCAGATGAGGCCGCAAGCGCGGCTGCCATGTTTACCGGCAACAAAGTGAAGGCCGCGCCTCTGGTGATCGGCTCCCGGCACCTGGAGCGCAGCGGTGGACACGTGCGCGTAGTCGCCGTGAATGCAGGCAACGCCAACTGCGCTACCGGAGAAGCCGGACTGCGCGCTGCCGAAGCTGTCTGCGCGGAAGCGGCGAAGCGATTCGGCGCGGAAGGACACGAAGTATTTCCTTCGTCGACCGGCATCATCGGCGTGCCGCTGCCCTACGAGAAGCTGATCGCGGCGCTGCCCGTGGTGGAGAACTCGCTGGCGGCAACACCGGAAGCCTTCTCGGCCTTCGCCACGGCGATCCTGACGACCGATACGCGGCCGAAGGTGGCACACGCGACAATCCAGGTGGGCGGACGCGAGGTGCGCATTCTGGGCGCAGCTAAAGGCGCAGGCATGATCCATCCGCAGCTGGTGCCGCACGCGACGATGCTGGTGTACATATTCACCGATGCCGCCGTTGAGCCCGCCGTGCTGAAGTCGATGCTGGAAGGCTCGGTGGAGCTGAGCTTCAATCGCATCTCGATCGATGGCGATACTTCTACGAACGATACGGTGTTGCTGCTGGCTTCGGGCAAGAGCGGCGCGCACGTGGAGGAACATCATGAGGGCTTCCGCTCGGCGCTGCGTGAGATTTGCACCTCACTCGCCAAGCAGATTGTGGACGACGGCGAGGGTGTAACGCACGTCGTCGAATTGCAGATCAACGGCGCGGCCAGCGATGCCGACGCACTGCGCGTAGCCAAGGCCATTGCCCATTCTCCTTTGAACAAGACCGCATGGGCAGGCAGCGATCCGAACTGGGGCCGCCTGATGGCCGCTGCCGGCTACTCCGGCGCGGAGTTGGACCCGGCCCGTGTCAACATCTGGCTGGGCGAGCAAAAGATCTGCGAAAACGGCGGCCGTGTTGCCGATTTCGATAAGGGCCGCGCACATCAGTACCTCACGCAGAGAAATGTGACTATCCGCATGGATCTTGGCGTTGGCTCGGGCAGCTGCGTCTTCTGGACCACGGATCTGACCACGGAGTACGTCCACATCAACGCGGATTATTCCACCTAGAACCGCGGCGCGAAAGTGCACCATAATGTGTGCAGGTTGCTAAACCCCGCATGAACGCTGCACTTTCGCGCCATTTTCCCCGGTCTTGCACAGGCTTTTTCACATTTCTGTTGAAATCCTTTCGCCCTCACGTGGGAAAGTTCCTGCTTGCCAGCCAAAAGAGTTCCGCTACAATCGCACAGACGAAGGACCCGCTACCTCTCCATGTCATCTTCCAAGCAGGCATCCGCCGCGGCTATGGCCGGCAAGAACGGCCACTCACTGATCAGCAACGAAAAGTTCCGGGCGCTGTATGACGCACTGCTCCAGGGCCAGCTTCTGCATGCGCAGCTGCGGGCGCAGGGACGCATGAGCGACTCTCTGCATCGCGAAGCAGGACCGGCTGCGCTGGTTCTCGATCTGCGCGCAGAGGATACGCTGCTGATGCCCACGCCGCTGCACTTTGCGCATCGCGTGAAGGGCGCGGGACTGGAAGCTCTGCTGGCTGAGAAGCAGGAATTGCGGATCGGCCTGGAAGAGCGCCTTGCCGAGGCGGTACGCGCAGCGGTGCTGCATCGTGTGCGCAAAGACAATGGCGTGGTCGTGGTGTTCTTCGAGCTGGGCGAAACAGAGAGCCTCGCGCACTTCGACGCGCTGTTCTCGGCCGCGATCGGCGGCAAGCTGCCGATCCTCTTCGTTCTCGAAAGCCCGAACGGCTTCACGGACTCTGCCGCTTTCCACGAAGCGCACCGCGAGATGGCCTATATCACCGCCGACGCGCATGATCTTGTGGCGGTCTACCGGGTGGCCCAGGAGTCGATCGTGCGGGTGCGTGAGTCGGCGACACCGGCGCTGATCGAACTGGTGACCGTGGAGGGGATCTCCGACCCCGCGGAGAAGTTCCACGGCTACCTGCAGCGCAAGGGACTACCGGCCAGCCGATGGAAGGCGAACGCAGAGAGAAGATTCGAGAAGGAGTGGGAGGCGGCTTGTCTTCCCGGTGTCGATCCTCTAGCCTGATGGCAGGCTGATCACTACCTTCAGACTTCTTTGTTGTGAACGTACCGGATACCCCCAGCCTCCCGAGGTGTGATTGAGAGCATTTTTGTCATCTGGCCTGCTTCTTGTGCTGGGTACTTCCCTTATTTCCGCGGGCGCACAGACCGCTGATCCCGGCAGTCAGACCGCATCTGCTCCAGCACCACAGGGCATTCCCGCGAATTACCGTCCGGCGATGCCTGTGACCTACGTCAGTTCATTGGGGTCCACCTATGTCCCGATGGACAGCTGGGTGTATCCCGCGCTGGATCGTCTGCACGGCATGGGCTATCTCGATACCGCATTCCTGGGCATGCGCCCATGGACGCGTCTGAGCATCCTGCACATGCTCGAAGAGACGAGCCCCAAGATCGATGCGCACCCTGATGATCAGCAGGCGCTGGAGATATTCCTCGAGCTGCGCAAGGAGTTCGATCCGGATGGCGAAGCAGGCAACGCACAACGTGCGGCGCATGCGGAACTCGACACCGTGTACAGCAACCTGCGCGGGATCACCGGAACACCCCTGCGGGACAGCTTCAACCTGGGTCAAACGGTCATCAACGACTACGGCCGTCCGTACCAGGAGGGCTTCAATAACTACAGCGGCTTCAGCGGCCGCGCCGAGGCCGGACGCTTCACGCTCTACTTCCGCGGCGAGTATCAGCATTCTCCGAGCGCTGCCGGCTACTCGCAGGCTCTGGCTGACCGTCTTGCGAATGATGCTGGCATTCCATACTCCACGTATCCTCTACAGGACACCATCCCTCTAGGGCCGATCGCGGAGCAGAATCCCTTCCGCGTGATGGAGGCTTCGCTCTCCTATCACCTGCTTGGACATGAGATTTCCTTCGGCAAGAACGACCAGTGGCTTAGCCCTGCCGACGGTGGCGCGATGTCCTGGAGCACGAACGCCGAAAATATCTACACCTTCGAGATCAACCGTGTTGAGCCCTTGCGTATCCCAGGCATCTCGCGGCTGACGGGGCCTTTCCGCTACGAATTTTTCATTGGCAGCCTGAAGGGCCACACCGATCCCAACGATCCGTGGACCCACATGGAAAAGATCAGCTTCAAGCCGACAAAGAATCTGGAGTTCGGCTTTGAGCGCACGGTGATCTGGGGCGGCGAGGGGCATGAACCGATCACGCTTCACACCTTCCTGAAGAGCTTTTTCAGCGTGCAGAACGTGACCTATGCGGAGAAGACGTCACGCGACGATCCGGGAGCGCGTTTCGGCAGCTTCGACTTCAACTATCGTCTGCCTTTTGTGCGCAACTGGCTTACTCTTTATTCCGACTCGGAAGCACATGACGACGTGAGTCCGATCAGCGCACCGCGCCGTTCGGGTCTGCGTCCCGGTCTCTATCTCTCGCACACGCCGGGACTGCCGCAGCTCGACATCCGCGTGGAAGCGGCCGATACGATGCCGGTCAGCGATGCAAATTCGCCGGGCAATTTCCTTTACAACGAAGATATCCAGCGTCAGGGCACGACAAATAAAGGCTTCCTGTTCAGCGACTGGATCGGGCGCGGCGCCAAGGGCGGCCAAGCATGGGTGACGTATCATCTTTCGCCAAACGAGAACATCCAGTTCGCTTATCGCAATGCGAAGGCGGATCAACTGTTCATCCCCGGCGGCACCACGCAGAATCTCTACACGGTTTCGGCGGTGAAGCGGGTACTGAAGGACATTGAAATTCGCGGATCGGTGCAGCAGGAAGAATGGAAGGCGCCGATTTACAAGACCGGCCAGCAGAGCGATACGCTGATCTCCGGCCAGATCACCTGGTATCCCAAGGAAGAGAAGAAATTCTAGCTCTGCCCTTAGCGGCAAAACACAAAGCCCTCGCCTGAGCGAGGGCTTTCTTGTTTCAGCGATGAGACGATCGGATCGCGACCAACAGGAGCGGAGGCCGAAGGCGATCTGCCCTGCGCTCAGCCGTTATCCGATCTTCTGGCGAAGGTCCGAGCCGGTCATCTCGATGGGCTCGTTCAGCGCGAGCATACCGAGCACCGTCGGCGAGATATCGCGCAGCGAGCCATCGGGGCGCAGCGAATACTGGTTCGCATCCTCGGCTACGTAGATGAATGGCACCGGGTTCGTGGTGTGCGCGGTGTGCGGACCGCCGGTGACCGGGTCCACCATCATCTCGGCGTTGCCGTGGTCGGCGGTGATGAGCATGGAGCCACCGTACTGCTTGAGCGCGCGATAGATCTCGCCCAGGCATGCATCGACGGTTTCGACCCCCTTGATCGTCGGCTCGAGCTTGCCGGAGTGGCCGACCATATCCGCATTCGCGAAGTTGACGACCAGTAGCTCAAAGGTGCGATCCTGCACGGCCTTCACCACGCCCTCGGCGATGCCGGCAGCCGACATCTCGGGCAGAAGATCGTAAGTCGCAACCTTCTTCGACGGAATGAGCAGACGGTCTTCCCCGGGGAACGGCGTTTCGATGCCGCCGTTGAAGAAGTAGGTGACGTGCGCGTACTTCTCGGTCTCGGCGATGCGGAGGTTGCGCATCTGCGCCTTCGACATCAGGTTCGCGAGCAGATTGTCCATCGACTCGGGAAGGATGATGAGCGGCAGCGTGTAGTTCTTGTCGTACTGCGTCATGCAGAGGTAGTGCAGGTCCTTGGGAACCTCGCTGCGCGGGATGACGGTGTCCAGCTCTTCCGCCTTGGCGAGATCGAGACCGCCCTTCTTCGTCAGGCCGCTGTTGCGGGTGAGGACGCGGGTGATCTGGCGGGCGCGGTCGGCGCGGTAGTTGAACATGATGCAGACATCTTCATCGCGAAGCAGACCGTTCGGATGACCGTGCTCATCGGTGACGACGAAGGGGATGATGAACTCGTCGGTGATGCCGTTGTTGTAGAGCTCCTTCACGCGCGCGACAGGGTCGGCATACGCGCCGCCCTCGGCCTGGCCCTTGACCATCGCGTCGAAGGTGAGCTTTTCGCGCTCCCAGCGGAAGTCGCGGTCCATGGCGTAGTAGCGACCGGAGACCGTGGCGATCTTGCCGATCTGCAGCTCGCGCATCTTCTGCTCAAGGGCAGCGAGATAACCTGCGCCCGAGGTGGGCAGCGTGTCGCGGCCATCCATGAAGACGTGCACGTAGACCTTCTCAAGGCCAAGACGCTTTGCGGCTTCGAGCAGCGCATAGAGATGGCGCTGATGCGCATGCACGCCGCCGTCGGAGACGAGTCCGAGCAGATGCAGCGCGTGGCCGCCGGTCGCAGCCTTCTTCATCGCCTGCACGATGGCGGGGTCGGAGTAGAAGTCGCCGCTGGCGATCAGGGCATCGATGCGGGTGATGTCCATGCGGACGACGCGGCCCGCGCCGATATTGAGGTGACCGACCTCGCTGTTGCCCATCTGTCCATCGGGGAGGCCGACGAAGCGGTCGGAGGCGTGCAGCAGGGTGTTCGGAAACTCGGCGAGAAGCTTGTCGTAGGTAGGCTTGCGCGCCAGGGCGATAGCGTTGTTCTCCACCTGAGGACGGTAACCCCATCCATCGAGGATGGTCAGCACGATAGGCGTTTTACTGGTCGACACGCTTGCTCCTGAAAAAGCTTGGGCCGCATCGAGGCGGCCCGGGTTGAGTCTACTGCTGCGGCTTGGCAGCCGGGGTGGTGCTGGACGAACCATTCGCTGCGCCGGGCGCCGGCGTGGCGGGCTTCGGAGCATGCTCGGCCTGGTACTTCTTGGCCGCGGCCTGGAGTTCGTCCTTATGGCGCTGGAAGACTTCCTGCGCGGTCTTCTGTCCTACTTCCATACCGATGCGATCGCTCTGCAGCATGATCGCGGGCATCACGTGGATCATGTCTTTTCCGGCGGGCGTCTTGTAGAAGGCGATCACCGCGGCGGCATCGGTGGTGGAGATGTGCTGCTTGTAGAGCGCAATCACCGGGGTCTGAAGATCGACCTTCGCCAGCGACTGGACGAGATCATCGATGACGTCCTGGGGCGCGAACGGGATGTGCTGCTGGAAGTAAACGGTCATGCCCTTCACCAGCTGCTCCTGCATCTGCGAAGCGCCGGTGAGTTCCATCAGCTCGTGCGCCTGCGCGTCGGTGATGGGGTTGGCGGGAGGAGGGGGGACCTGCTGGGCGGTAGCTGCGGGGGGGGCAGGTTTTGCGGGAGTTGCTGCCGGGGTGGATGCCTGCTGCGCAAAGGCGGAAGCCACCAGGAGACAGCAACCGAACAGCGTGACTTGGCTGCGCATGTAGACTCCGGATCGTTGGGGTTGGGGGTAAGATGCGGCGCACGGAGGAACTGGCTCGTGCGCCGCAGGAACAGACTTACTCGCCGAAGTTGACGGCTTCGAGGCCGAGGAACTCTGCCGTCTGGCCGAGCTCTTCTTCGATGCGGAGAAGCTGGTTGTACTTGGCAATACGGTCGGTACGCGAGGCCGAGCCAGTCTTGATCTGGCCCACACCGGTGCCCACCGCGAGGTCGGCGATGAAGGTGTCCTCGGTCTCGCCGCTGCGGTGCGAGATGATCGAGGTGTAGCCGTAACGGCGCGCAAGCTGAATCGCTTCGAGCGTCTCGCTGATGGTGCCGATCTGGTTGACCTTGATCAGGATCGAGTTGGCGACGGCTTCGTCGATGCCGCGCTGCAGGCGCTCGGTATTGGTGACGAAGAGATCGTCGCCGACCAGCTGCACGCGGTCGCCGAGCAGCTCGGTGAGGTAGCGCCAGCCACCCCAGTCGTCCTCAGCCAGGCCGTCTTCGATCGAGACGATGGGATACTGCTGCGTCCAGCTCTGCCAGAACTGAGCCATCTCTTCGCTGGTGCGCTCGCTCTTGTCCGACTTCTTGAAGATGTACTTGCCGGTTTCCTTGTTGTAAAACTCGCTGGCCGCGGGATCGAGGGCGATGGCGATGTCCTCACCGGCCTTGTAGCCTGCGAGCTCGATCGCCTCGAGGATGACCTCGATGGCTTCCACGTTCGACTTGAGCGAGGGAGCGAAGCCGCCTTCGTCGCCGACCGCGGTGTTGTAGCCGCGCTTCTTCAGCACACCCTTCAGCGTGTGGAAGACCTCGGTGCCCCAGCGCAGCGCATCAGAGAAACGCTCGGCGCCGACCGGCATGACCATGAACTCCTGGAAGTCCACGTTGTTGTCCGCATGCGCGCCGCCGTTGAGGATGTTCATCATCGGGGTGGGCAGGACGGAGGCGTTCACGCCGCCGAGGTAGCGGTAGAGCGGAATGTCGAGAGCCTTGGCCGAAGCGCGGGCTACGGCCATCGAGACCGCGAGGATGGCGTTGGCGCCGAGCTTGCCCTTGTTGTCCGTACCGTCGAGGCCGAGCATGGTGGCGTCGATCAGGCGCTGGTTGGTCGCATCGAGGCCGGTGAGTTCGGGAGCGATGATGCTCTCGACGTTCTCGACCGCCTGCAGCACGCCCTTGCCGAGATAGTGCGACTTGTCGCCGTCACGAAGCTCCACCGCCTCATGCTCGCCGGTCGAAGCGCCGCTGGGCACCGCAGCGCGTCCCAGGGTGCCATCGGTCAGAACTACATCCGCTTCCACAGTCGGGTTACCGCGCGAATCGAGAATCTCGCGCGCATGAATGGCAGCAATCTCCGTCATGTCACTCCTTGAAATCTTGTGTTGTAAGCGGTCTTTGAGTTTGGGGCGGCGATCGACGAGGATGCTTTCACCAGACGCTCCGCTGATTGTGTCGATGAAGCTCGTCATAACTGTATCGAGACAGCCTTCCGCGCGAAAAAATATAGGGTTCCCTCGAGATTCTAACAAAGGCATCGTGAAAGCCCGATGCCGGACGGACCGCCGCGCGCCCCGGCGGAGCTCCCTCCAGCGCAGAGGCAGGGACGGTAACCTCTGTGGTACGCGCGCGATGCAGGCGGGCCGCATTTTATACCGCTTCGCAGCGCTCTCGGCTAGGCTGAAAGCATCCGGAATCAGGTGCGCCGCTTCGGCGGTCCTGGCTCGACCATGTTTCGCCACCTGCCGGAGAAGTGTTAGGACAACCTTCGCTGCTTTCCCGGGTTCAGGACAAGACGTCAGGCCTGCTCCCGATTGCTCTACTGGCACAGAGTTCTCTCCGATGAGTCAGAGGCTTTTGAGAACCGTTTCCCTCATACGAGGTATGGAATGAAAGATCTTCGGAACACATGCAAGCCTGGCCTGCTGCTGGCGGCCACCCTGGCGCTTTCCGCGCTCCCGGGCACGGCCATGGCGCAGCAGGCGACCACGCCTCAGCCCTCTTCGGACCAGTACCAGGGCGTTTCGCAGCCACCGCCGGACGACACCATCATGACGTCGCCCGATCAACCGGCGCCGGTCGCGAAGCCTTCGCCCGCGACCCCGGCTGCCGCTCCGGTCGCAACCGCTCCGGCTCAGCCCGCCTACGTCCCTCCCCCGCCCGCTCCTGCTCGCGCGGCTGCGTCCGCGAACGATGACAACTGGGGTATCGTCACCTCCGTTCCGCAGCAGGAAAGCACTCCGGCCTATGTCGAAGCTGCGCCTGTCGCTCCGGTGGGCGCGACGCTGCAGCGGCGTGATTCGAATGCCGGTATCGTGACGGCTGTTTCCACGCCCGCGAACGAGCTGGGAGAAGGCACAAATATCCGTGTTCGCCTCTCCGACCGTCTCTCGACCAAGGACACCGAAGCAGGCACCCCCTTCAAGGGCGAAGTCACGACGGCAGTCTTCAAGGACGGACGGGTCATCATCCCTCCGGGCTCGATCCTGAAGGGCCGCGTGGTCTCGGTGAAGCAGGGACACCATCTTTCGGGCTCCGCCACGATGCACCTGCGACCGGACGTGGTCATCCTGCCGGACGGCACCGCGTATCACCTCTACGCGCAGCTGGTCGGCTCCGAGGCGCGAGGAACGCGCACGGACGCTGAAGGCGGCGTGCAGCCGAGTTCGCACTGGAAGAAGGATTCGGTGGAATACGGTGTGGGTGCAGGAACCGGGGCTGTCGTCGGCGCACAGGTCGGTGGCCCTCCCGGCGCGCTGATCGGCGCTGGCGTGGGTGCAACGCTGGTAACTGCGCACCTGTTGATGAATCACCCCGAGGCTGCGACGCTGCCTGCCGGTTCGGTGGTGACCTTCAGCCTGAGCGAGCCGATGGAGCTTCTGCCGACGCGAAACTAGCCTCTCAGGTCATAACGCAAACAAAAGGGACGCCTTGAGGCGTCCCTTTTGTTTGCGCCAAACTCGTTTTCAAGCCCCGAGCACAGGCCGGGAGTAGAATTTCGTCGCCCGACGAAAGCACTCTCCAGGAGCCCCAGTATGTCCAGACCCAAGGCAATTCCCGAGGGATACCACTCGATCCAGCCGTATCTCATCTTCAAAGGCGCGGCTGAGGCCATCGATTTTTACAAGCGCGCCTTCGGAGTGACAGAGCGGCTGCGCATGCCGCGTCCTGACGGCGCCATCGCGCATGCGGAGCTGGAGTTCGGCGACTCCTGCGTCATGCTGGCCGATGAAGCGCCGGAGATAGGGGCGCTGAGTCCGTCGCATTTCGGCGGCTCGCCGGTGAGCCTGATGTTCTATGTGGACGACTGCGACGCGGTGTACAGGCAGGCGCTGGCGGCGGGAGCGACTTCGAACCGCGAGCCGACGGATCAGCCCTACGGCGACCGCATGGCCGGCGTAAAGGATCCCTTCGGCTACTCGTGGTATCTCGGCACGCACATCAAGGATTTGTCGAAGGAAGACCTCGAAGCTCTGAAGGTGTAGTGCCGGTGACCGTGCTTTCCCACGTCTCAGAATCGAGACGTGGCGCACCCGGGTTGTAAGAGTGAGTTTTACCATCCCGCCCAAGCGGAGCTTGGACGGGGCACCCTTATTCTCTTAGTGCACAGAGAACCGCAGGTTCCTCCGCTTCGCGAGACGAAACTACCGTCTCGCTTCGGTCGGAATGACAGTTCACCTGTGAAATAAGAAGACTGCGCTCAGCACGGGCGCGACCAGCGGGAACGGAGGCCGAAGGCAATCCGCCCTGCGCGCAGCAGCTAGTTCTGGCGTAGCTGGCCGAGCAGCCGCTTCCAGTTTTTCTGGTTGCGGCGCCAGGTCTTCTTGAGATCGTCGAGGATACGCTCGAAATCTCCATGGCCGTGCAGGCGGTTCCACGCGGGATTCTTCGCGAACCATGGGTAGTTTTCGTTGCCGAGATAGATCGCGCGGCGCAGCCAGTGCAGCGCTTCGCTCTCGTCTCCATCGACAGCGAAGTAGGTTGCGAGGCGGTAGGCCATCTCGCTGTCGGCCTCGGCCGCGGCCATCGAATCTTCCTCGATCAGCTTTGCGGCGCGATCCCGCTCCCCCACCATGGCATAGCACATGGCCAGCGTCGGGAAGGCCATGCGCATGCTTTCGTCATCGCGGATGACTTCTTCCAGCAGCTCGATGGCACCGCGCAGCTCGCCCTTGCGCATGCGCTGGTAGGCGACGGAGGTGCGCAGCAGCGGGTGCCTGGGCTCAAGCGTGAGGCCCTTGTCGAGCTCTTCCTGCGCCAGCTCCAGCTGGTTCTGATACTGATACACGCGCGCGCGGTGGTTGTAGATCATCGGCGCGTTTGAGGGGTTCAGACTCAGCGAGCGGTTGAATTGGTCGAGCGCCTCCTCGTACATGCCATCGAGCCGCAGCGTCATGCCGGCGACCATGTGCACGTTCCAGTCATTGGCCGCGGACTGGAGAAGGTTTTCGATGCCGTGACGCGCCGACTCTTTTTCGCCGCGCGAGAGCAGCATGTAGACGCGATAGAGATTCGCCTCGACGGAGCCGGGATCGATCTCGAGAGCGCGGTCGAAGGCGCGGCGCGCGGCCATCACGTGGAGTCGCCCGCCGAAGCCGTGACGCACATATTGCAGGTGCGTGATGCCGAGGCCGGTAAAGGCCGGAGCGAAGTCATTATCGCGTTCGGTAACGCTCTCGAAGAGCTCACGGGCGCGGTCGAGATCGACCTTGCTGCCGGTGCGCTGCATGAAGGACGAGAGCATGGCGCGAGCCTGCAGATACTCTTCCGAGAGATCTTCTGCCAATGGCTGCGCGCGCGGGCCGGTGCGTTCCGTGGTCTGGCTCAGCTGACCGATGCCCTGGAGCGAGCCGAAGACTTCATTGCAGATCTCCGTCTGCACGGCGATCAGATCAAAGGACGGCACGCTGATGGCGCCACCGGCGCGAACGCTTTCTCCCGGCACGTTGAGCAGCTGCCAGTTGAGATCGAAGCCTTGATCGGAGCGGAAGAAGTTGCCGGTGAGCACCCATTCCACGAGCAGCTTGTGCCCGATAGCGAGCGGGTCCATCTGCGAAGCCGGCAGGTGCATCAGCGCGCTCGAAGGGCGCACAACCAGCGAGGACATGCGCGCCAGGCGCGCGGCAATGGCATCGGCCAGAGCGTATCCGTAGAGCGGTGCAACCTGCGCGGGGCCGAAGTTCTGGAAAGGAAGAACGAGGATGGTGTTCTCCTTTTCCTTCGGATCGGCAGACTCGCGGAATCGCTCGGCGAGCATCGAAAGCAGGCCTGTGGCTCGCTTTTCGGCCTCGGCGGTCGAGGGCGGAAGGTTCGCCGCTGCGTCGCCGGGAATGATGCCGGTTTCGATCTGCAGCGCCTTCATGATGGTCTTGAGGCCTTCGCGCACTTCCGCCGCGCTGACATAACGCTCGGCGGGGATCTTCTGCAGGCAGCGCAGGATCAGCGAGCTCAGCTCGGAGGGAGCGTCGAGCGGCGCGGGATCCGCAAACTGGATGGCGCGAATGCTCTGAAATTCGTCGCCATCCGGACGTGCGAAGGGATGGCGGCCGCTGGCCAGCTCATAGAGGAGCACGCCGAGAGCCCAGAGGTCGCTCTGGACGCTGCTGTGGCCAGTGACAAACTGCTCCGGCGCCATGTACGCGATGGTGCCACCCCGCGCGGTATAGGTGGCCGCGATGGGACCCGGCTTGCGGCGCGAGGGCTTGGCAGGATCGAACTCCGCCTCTTCGGGGTTCAACCGGCGAGCGAGGCCGAAGTCGAGGATCTTGGCCAAGCCGCCGTCGGTCAGCATGACGTTGGCGGGCTTGAGATCGCGATGGAAGATGCCGAGCGAGTGCGCGGCCGAGAGACCGTCCGCGACCTGGATGCCGACCGAGAGCACGAGCTGGAGACTCGAGGGGCCGCGGGCAATCAGCTTATCCAGCGACTGGCCGGGCACATACTGCATGACGATGAAGGCTTCTTCGCCCTGTTCGCCGACTTCATAGATCGCGCAGACGTTCGGGTGCTCGATGGCGGAGGCCATGCGGGCCTCGCGGAGCACGGTGGTGCGCATCTGCTCGACGGTAAGAGAGCCCCGCTTGAGGACCTTGAGCACAACTGGCCGCATCAGGAGGGTGTCGGTGGCCAGGTAAACAACGCCGCTGCCGCCGGCGCCGATGCGCCGCTCCAGCTGGTAGTGCTCGATCATCCGATTTTTCATGCTTCTTCCAGTGTATCGGCTGGGGCATAAAGGACTTGCAGCTGTAGGCAGCGGACGGTGGAAAAGAATCGGGGAAGGGTGCCGATCCGGGTTCCGGCTGTTTCTGCTGTAGCTTCGGAGATTATGCTGGCTGAGATGCCGCGGTGCTTTCCTTCCCTTACCTGCTTCCTGGCCACCGGCCTTTTCCTGACTTTGCCCATCGCTCCGGTGCTCCGGGCCCAAAATACTGCGAATCCGGATGCGCTGGTAGCCGCACATGACTGGCCAGGACTTGAGGAAGCGCTTGCGTCATCCGATGGCAAAGCTTCGGGCGCAGGCTTCTATCGCGGCCTGCTGCTCGAGCACGCGGGCCAGTTCGAAGCGAGCCGGTCTGCCCTGACGCCACTGCTGCCGGAGCTGGCAAAGGGTCAGGATCGTGACCGCGAGGCACTGGCGCGGCTGGCGCTGGCTGAAGATGCCGCACGGCTCTTCGACTACAAGGAAGCCGGCGCGGAGTTCGCCGGGGCTCAGCAGTGCTGCTCGGCGGCGATGACCAGCGCGGAACGAACGCAGGCGGAAACGGGAGCAGCGGCGTATACGCTTCTGGCGGCATCCCCGGCAATGACGCTCGATAAGGCGGCAGGCTTCAACGTGCCTCTGGACCGGAGCGCAAGCGGACTGCGCGAGCTGATGGTCTATGTCGATGGCAGGCCAAGCCGGTGGCTCTTCGCCCCGGCAGCCCCGTTTGCGATGCTGTCCCGCGCACAGGGCAAGGTCATCGGCCTGAAGCCTTTGGGGGCGGTAACGGCAGCCGGGATTGACGGCAAGCTTGTGCAGGCGGAAATCGCGCTCATTCCCCAGCTGCGCTTCGGCGGCGTGCTGCTCCGCAATGTTCCGGTGCTGCTGTGCGATGAAGCGGCGCTGCCTGAGGGAGTCGAGGGTCTGCTGCCGCTTCCGGTGCTGGCGATGCTGGGCACGGTGACGGCAACCGATGACGATCATCTGAACGTGCGACCGGAGGGGCTTCCGGCCGAGAGCGCAGCACTCTTTACGGATGACGGACGCCTGCTGGCGGCGACGACGGATGGGCTGCTCTTCGCGATCGATCCGCTGAAGCTCGATTCGGCACTAAGCCCACGGCTGCGGCCGGCGGCTGGAGCGAAGGTGGGAAATCTGGCGCTGGGCTTTGGAGCAGCGCAGGCGGCCTTCCAGCGGTTGGCGATCGGCGACGGTGACGAACCGGCGCCGTTCGCGGGAACCCTGGGCGATGATGCCCTCGATCAGCTGGCAGGATATTCGTTCGACTTCAGAAGCATGCGCTTTGCGGTGCAGACGCACCCGCAGTAGCGGCAGGAACTAGCCGCGCGATTTCAGCTCGCTGAGGACGTGGAAGAAGAGCGGGACATTGCGCTGCAGACCGGCATAGCTGGCGAGCCAGCCGTCTTTCTCGGAGACGCAGGCCAGCGCCGCTCCACCGGTCAGGCCGTCCACAGCGTTCAACGGGGTCGCCTCGATGCACTTCGCGGAGCCGGGCGAATTCACCGGAACGCTCAGGTGAAAGTTTGCAGCAGGATGGGAATCGCGGAAGAGCTGTTCCCATTGCGCCGCCTGCTGGTCCAGAGTCGCAGCGGCGGTAGTAGTGCTGGCACCGTTGTGCGTTTCTGGGATCGGTCCAGGGAGCAGCAGGTTGACGTAGATCAACTCGGGGCCCCGCGCCTCGATGTTCAATGTCTTCGGCGGCTTTTCGAGCGTGATGCCCTGCGGATTCGCCGGAAAATCTTCTTTCATCAGGCTGAGATCGGCGGTCCATCCCCACGGGACGGTCACGCGGAGACCGCGATATTCGACCGCCTGCCCGTGCATGAGGTGCCAGCCAAAGGACATCAGCACCGGGGCGTAGTAAATCGCCGCAAGCACCACCGGAATGCAGATAAGCAGGAAGATCCGCCCGGCGCGGGGAAATTTAGGCGCCATGGTGCGGTCGAGTTCGCTGAGAGCCGGAGATTGAGCCTGCATTGCGGTCTGCATTCGGAGTCACTGCCCGCACTGATTTTTGCATGTCTTCGGGATATGAAAATGGCCAAAATGTGGCATAGAGAGCATGCCTGCCCTGGGAAGGGACAGATGCATCCTATTTTCACCAAAGGAGAACGAATGCGGACAGACGCCCCCTATACACCCAAGACGTGCGCACACCAGAGCTGTCGCTGCCTGGTCGAGGAGGGCAAGCTTTACTGCGGGCCGTGGTGCGAGGGAGCCAAGCGGCACATCGAGGCGGTGGTCTGCGAGTGCGGCCATCCTGCCTGCCAGGACACGATGACCGAACTCGAGTAGCTGTGGACAAGCAAGAGCGGTACACTTGAGTACGCAAAGGTACACAAGGAGCCGCCATGGACACCCTCAAGGTCGGTATGCGGGAATTCCGCGATAAGCTCGCCACTTACCTTCTTGAATCCGAATCACCAGTCGCCATCACTCGTCACGGCGATACCGTCGGCTATTTCATTCCGACCCGCCGCAAACGTTCCGATGCCGACAAGGCCGCGCTACAGGAAGCGGCTGCACGCTGGCAGGCAGTTCTGGACGCGGAAGGTATCTCCGACGACGCCATTCTGGCAGAGTTCAAGCAATGGCGGAAAAACCGCGCACGATGAATGCGCCAGGGCGCATCGTGCTGGATGCAAACATCCTGCTGCGTGCCGTCTTTGGGGTGCGTGTGCGCAGCCTGCTCGAGACATATGAAGAGTCGGTCCTCTTCTACGCGCCAGATGTCTGCTTTCACGACGCCGAAAGATACATCCCGGCAATCTCCACCAAACGCCGCATTGACCCCGCTCCGGGACTCGCTGTTCTGCGGCAGCTCACCTCTCTGGTCGGGGTTGTGGATGAAAGCCTGTATATAGGCTATGAAGCCGCCGCAAAAGCGAGGATCGGCCATCGCGATATGGATGACTGGCCGATCGTCGCCTCTGCCCTGCTGTTGTGTTGCCCTGTATGGACGGAAGATCAGGACTTCCTGGGTAGCGGTCTCTCGACCTGGACTACGCAAACGGTAGAACTGTTCCTGAAAGATAGAGAAGTTTAGTGGCCGTGGCCGCGGCCCTGGTTCAGCGGCCGCGAGGTACCTTCCACCGGCTCGGCCTGCTGGTGCGCATCCGCGCGGCGGCCGAGCAGGAACATGGTGAGACCGAAGACCAGCATTACCACGCCCCAGATCAGGTTGATATCCAGGCCGGCCGAACGGTCGTAGATGGATGAGCCGCGGGTAATGACGCCGAAAACGGTCAGGATGGCGCCGACGATGCTAAACATCAGGCCCATGGGGATTCGGAGATCGAGATTCATCGTAAGTGTCCTCGTTTCCCTTTCGGTCTATTTAAAGATGAGGTTGAGCGCGACCAGCATCGCGATGAGGCCGACGGCGATGACCTTGGGACGCGCATACCAGGCCATGTGGTGTTCCACCGGCTTGGGCGTGAGCGAGTAGACGAGGCCGACCAGCTGCGACTCCGGATGCGGCTTCGTGACCAGGCTGATGAGCGCGGTGAGCACGAAGTTGGTCGAGAAGGCCCAGATGGCGGTCCAGAAGTTCTGCGCCATTTCGCTCGGGTAGAGATGCGTGACGGTGATCCAGCCGCCGTGGATGCCGGGATGGGCATCGGCGGGCAGCGTGAGGCCGTGGTGCAGAATCGCAGCGACCGTGCCGCTGACCAGCCCGATGAAGGCCGCGTGGCCGGTGGTCCGTTTCCAGAACATGCCCAGCAGGAAGGTCGCGAACAGGGGCGCATTCACAAAGGAGAAGACCAGCTGCAGCGTGTCCATGATGTTGTTGAAGCCCATCGCAGCGTAGGCCGTCATCATCGAGAGCAATATGCCTCCGACGGTCGCCCAGCGCCCCATCTTCAGGTAGTGCGCATCGCTCGCGTTCTTCTTGATGTAGGACTGGTAGAGATCGTAGGTCCAGACGGTGTTGAAGGCCGTGACATTGCCGGCCATGCCGGACATGAAGCTGGCCAGCAGCGCGGTAAGACCGAGGCCGAGGATACCCGTCGGGAAGTAATGCAGCAGCATGTTCGGGATGGCGAGATCGTAGTCGAGCAGTGCGTTGCCGTGCTCGTCATACATCACCTTGCCGCTCAC
>NZ_JASGFD010000067.1:0-23223 GCF_047605705.1 Silvibacterium sp.
TAGTGGCCGATGCCGCGAGCGGCGAGGTCCGCGAAATCTGGCGTGCCGATGACGGGCCGGGCTCTGTCTTTCATGAGCTGGCCAGCGAGCATCAGCTCTACTGGACAGCCTCGGGCCGCGTCGTCTTTCCGTGGGAGCGCACGGGTTGGCTGCACCTCTATGGCGTTCCGTCGCAAGGCGGCACCGCAGCCGAGCTGACGCCGGGCAGCTTCGAGGTCGAGCAGGTTGCGATCTCTGCCGATCGCAAGGCTCTTGTCTACTCGTCGAATCAGGACGACATCGACCGCCGCCATGTCTGGATGGTCAGCGCATCGGGTGGCGTGCCGAAGGCAATCACCTCAGGGCAGGGGATCGAGGTTTCCCCCGTAGTTGCCGGAGATGGTGCCATTGCGGTTTTGCACTCCGATGCGCATCTGCCGATGCGGCCTGCGGCCATCACTGGCGGCAGTCTGCACGATCTGGCGCCGGAGCTGATCCCCGCCGACTTTCCCGCAGCGAAGCTGGTTACGCCTGAGCCAGTCATGCTGACCGCCGCGGACGGCATGCAGATCCATGGGCAGCTCTTTCTGCCTGCCGCAGCCCATGATGGCAAGCGTCATCCTGCGCTGGTCTTCTTTCATGGAGGGTCGCGCCGCCAGATGCTGCTCGGCTGGCACTCCATGCAGTACTACTCGAATGCCTATGCGATGAACCAGTACCTCGCGAGCCTGGGCTACATCGTGCTCTCGGTGAACTACCGCAGCGGCATCGGCTACGGCCTCGACTTCCGCGAGGCGCTGCACTACGGCGCTACCGGCGCGAGCGAGTTCAGCGATGTGCTGGGCGCGGGGCTTTATCTGCGCAGCCGCGCGGATGTCGATCCTGCACGCATCGGCGTGTGGGGCGGCAGCTACGGGGGCTACCTCACGGCGCTCGCGCTTTCGCGAGCCTCGGATCTCTTCGCTGCCGGCGTCGATTTCCATGGTGTGCACGACTGGAACATCGAGTTCGAGAACTGGAACGATCCTACGTATGACCCCGGTGTCGATACCGATGCCGTGCGCATCGGCTGGGAGTCGTCGCCGCTCTCCACGGTGAGGGGCTGGCGTTCGCCGGTCCTGCTCATCCAGGGAGATGACGATCGCAACGTGGAGTTCTCGCAGACCGTGCGCCTGGCCGAGGCCCTGCGCAAGCAGCACACGCCGTTCGAAGAGCTCATCTTTCCGGATGAGATTCACGACTTCCTGCTCTACAAAGACTGGCTGGCGGCGTATACCGCCGAGGCGAAGTTCTTTGGGAAGTATCTGAAGCCGGGGGAGTAAGAGGGGTTTCGCGCGAGATTGATTCCGCTTCTCTTTCGAAGGAAAGCTGTCATTCCGATCGGAGCGAGACCGTTTCTTGTCTCGCGCAGTGGAGGAACCTGCGGTCGCTTCGGTCGGAATGACAATCTTCCGGGGATGAGACCGCCTCGGACGCATGCATAGAGGTACGCCTACGGGGTTTCAATCGCCGAGCGTGCGTCCTTGTTTTCCTTCGCGCGCGGATTCACTCCGAAGGACCAGACATCGAGGTTGATCTCGCGCGGTGAGAGCCGCTCCATCAGCGCGTATTCGCCGATGAGCAGCGGCGTCGCGGGCGTCAGTTTCATCCAGCGCGCGCCGGGCATCAGCTCCTTCTTCATCTCGATGATCTCTTCCGTGTGTCCTGGCGTGGTCATGCGATAGATTTCGGCCGCGGTTGCGGTGCGCAGATTGTGATTGCTGGTCAGCCGGATGAGTACGTAGTCACTGTCCGGCGAGCTGTGCGCGTTCTTGTCACGCATGGCGGTGCTGGCGCCGTGCGTGTCCACGGTCATCGCATTGTCGGGCGCTTCGTCATCGCCAGGCTGATCAAGGCTGACATAGATCACCGGATCGTTCACATGCAGCTGGACCGGCGCATAGGCGCCCTCGATGCGGATCAGTTCCTTCGCGCCGCCGGTTGCGCCGATCTGCGCGCGTACCACGCTATGGTCATGGGTCCGGTCGAGATCGCCATTGGTCTGCAGGGCATGGACCAGTTCCGGCTGATCCTGGTAGGTATCCATGATCCACACGCCGGTCTCGTCCGGCAGATGCAGCCCGGGAGAGACCAGCGGCATGCGGGCAATCTCGTCGCTGCGCGAGGCGGCCTCTTCGGCATCGAGTTTTGCGGCTTCGGCTGCGTCGGGATTTGGCGGACCATTTTCCTGTTCATTCTGCGAGCCGGGCTTCTGGGTGAGCTTCGCAGCGTCCGGATCGTGCGCCCGGTTCCACTTCTCGGTCGCCTCCCAGTCCACCAGCGAGGTGGGCAGTTCCTCCCACTGGCTGCGTTCGGCGCTGAAGTAGCGCACGCGGTCGCCCTTGAGCTCATAGCGCGTGATGAGCTGGTAGCTGCCGTCCTTCAGGATCAGCCGGTCGCGGCTGGGCTGTGCATGCAGGCCAGCGGTCATCGCGCTTAGCATTAGCAGCAGCAGGGCCATCAGCTTGGCTGTCCCGCTTTTCGTCTTTCGTATGAGCCCGAACATCCGCTCCTATCCTAAGCCAGCTTGTTCTCCATATACCTGGCTCTCTATCGTGTCTGGGATTCGTCTTAGTCTTTGTACGCCTATGTTCAAACCCACATCGTCCTTTCTCTCGTCTTTCCTGCCATTTGGGCCAACCCGGGCTGCGGTATATCCTCGAAGCATGCGTTTTTCTTCTGTTCTGCTGGCAGGCGGCGCGATGCTGTCGCTCTGCACTGCTTCGTTTGCCCAAACGGCTTCTGATTCCGCCTCTACCGCGCAGAACGCGCAGACGACGACTGCGGCTCCGGCCACCTCCGGAACCCCGTCCGCGACCCAGACTGGTACCCAGTCGAACGCCAATACCGGCTCGATGCCGAGCCTGCACCTGCAGGACCTGCCCGCCGATCCTCATACGCTGACGCCGGAAGAAAAGGCCCAGCAGGAGGCCGAGATGCAGCGCGTCCGCATCCAGCAGGTGGCCATGGCCATGAACAAGTGGGGACCCGAGGATTCGACGCCCGGCAATGTGCTGACCCTCAAGGAAATTGGCCGCACCAAGGCCGGCGATGCCACGCAGATCACCTACCAGCTCCAGGCCACCGGCTTTACGCCGGATACGAAGCTTAGCCTGCTGCGCTGGCCGCTGAATTCCGGCATCGTTCCGGTCATGGATGGCGTGGTCATCCAGGCCTCCGGCGTTGCCACCTGCGATCAGGCCGTGACCAGCTCCTGCACGAAGCTGGTGAAGCCCGGAGCTCCGGTGGAGATCACCGTGAGCGTAGCCAAGGGCGAGGCCGTGCGGCTGGCGCTGAGCACCCTCGACAAGAAGCGCATCGCCGCTGCGGCCGTGGTGCCTTTCCCGCTTCGCGCGGAGGATCACGGATGCAGCCTCGAAGTGATTCGCGGTGCGAAGGACGACGAGCTGGTCCTGATCAAGGGTGAGGGCTTCAAGAACGCCACTGACTTCAACGCAGGCTCCGAGTCCTTCGGCGAGAAGCATGCCTTTGACGGCAAGCCGACTCCGGACGGCCACATTGCCGTCGCCATCACGCCCTGGGTGCATGGGCATGATGCGGGCGACACCGTGATCTACGCGCAGACTCCCACCTGCTCGCCGACACTCTCCTTCCACTGGGGCAAGGACACCTACAAGGTCGAGTAACTTTGGTTTGATGGCCGAGGCGTGCGCGTGCGGAATTCCCGTGCGCGCACGTTTTGCTTTTTGCCATAATCGGCTCCGCTGCGCGCCCGGCATCCCTGCGGTTTATGTTTGCGCGCACTGTGAGGAGCGGCTGCGATGGCAAATTTCGAGCGCTTTCTTCCCCTGTTGCTGAAGTTCGAAGGCGGCTACGTGATGAACCCCGACGATCCCGGCGGGGAGACGAACAAGGGCATCACGCTGCACACGTTCGCTTCCTGCGCGCGCACGCTGCTCGGCCTCGATCCCACCCCGGCCAACCTGCGCGCGCTCACCGACGAGCAGGCAGGGACGATCTATCGCACCCGCTACTGGAATGCGATTCTCGGCGATGAGATCGCCAGCCAGGATCTGGCCAACATGGTGTGCGACTTCTACGTGAACGCCGGTACCCACGCTACCACGCTGCTGCAGACGGCGATCAACGAGGCCGGTGCGGCCAGCGGCGTCCGCATTGCGGTGGATGGGGCGATCGGCGAGGCCACGCTCAAGGCGCTGCACACGCTCGACCCGGTAGCTGTCTATAGTGCCTACAGGCGTGGGCGCATCGCCTACTATCAGCAGCTCGGAGTGAAGTATCCGATGTTTCTCGCGGGATGGCTGAAGCGGGTCGAATCCTTCCCGGACCGGCCATCGGGGCTCGAAATCCTGGCGGTGGCTCTGCTCGATGTGGCTTAGAGCCTGTTATGGCCGACTTTGATTGTGTTTCTCTCATGGCCACTGACTGTCATTCCGGCCGAAGCGACCACAAGGGAGCGTAGTGGAGGAACCTGCAGTTCTTTCTCCGGTTGCGGAGTTCTATCCCTGCGGGAAGGTATGAGCTGCTCTCTGTGTCATGTTTATGCCCGGCCCGAGTACCCCTGGCCTGGATGAGCCTCCGTCGACACTCTCGGTTGGGAGAGAACTGCAGGTTCCTCCACTACACGACACAAAACCACCCTCTCGCTCCGGTCGGAATGACAGACTTTTTGATAAAGAGATCCCTAACCTGAAAATCATGGGCTGGGGGAAGACTTTCTGGTATCCATGGGCGGTACCAGAGGAGGAGCCTGCCATGCGCCTGCACGTCCATCTCACCTTCCCGGGAAACTGCGAGGAGGCCTTCCGCTTTTACGAGCGGGTTCTCGGAGGAACGCTCTCGTTCCTGATCCGCTATGGCGACTCACCTGCCGCGGTGGGAGCCCCGGCTGAATTCAAAGACAAGGTCCTTCACGCGAATATCGATGTCCAGAACGACGCTCTGTCCGGAGCCGATTCCTGGGAGAGCCACGCGGCACGTCCGGCCAACAATTTCACCCTGGCCCTGGAATACAGTGAGGTGGCAGAGATCGAGCGTGTCTTCGCCGCTCTCGCCGAGGGTGGGACCGTCACCCTGCCGCTGCAGCAGACCTTCTGGACGACGCACTTCGGCATGCTCACCGATCGCTATGGGGTTCCATGGATGCTGAATTGCACCGTCGCGGGCTCACAGGCGAACAATTAGCGAGAGAAGAAGGCGTAACGGACAAGTGCCCAGATGGCGGGTGCGCTGATGAGAGCCTGAATTCCGATCGTGGCGATCGAGGGAAGCCAGCCGCGAAGGTAAATCTTCTTCATCTTCGGAGAAAAAAACTGGTTCACTGATGCGACGCCCAGTACGACGCAAAGCGCCATCCATAGAAGAGGCGATCCGAGACGCTGCTGATAGGCAAAGCCAAAAAGCGCCGGAACGGCCAGTAGTCCAAGAATCGCCTCGACGAGCTCGATGGGCTGTACCAGATCGCGTCTCCTGAGAAAGATGAGAAATCGGCCAATAGCGCTTAGAACAAGAATGCCGGCGAAGACCCAGACGTAGATATGCCAAAAGCTCTGCATGTGCGCTTACCTGCGGGTGGAAGGATGATGACGTCACAGTATAGAAGGTGGTGTCTGGCGGGTATTGCATGAGAGGGAAGTCTCTGCGGTTCCTCTAGTGATTCACCCCTGCCAGCTTTTTCTCAACAAGAGGCCGATACTTCGCCTGCGCGGTGGGCTCCATGTCGCCGACCTGCGCCAGGGCTTTCTCATATGCGGCTTTAGCCTGAGCTTTGCTCCCGTTAGCCGACAGCGCATCCCCCAGCGCCAGGTTGGCGTCGAAGCCTTCCGGATCGACGGCCACGGCCTGCTGTGCTGCTGCAATTGCAGCAGCATTGTTCCTGCCGATGTTCTGTTGTTCCTGGGATACGTACGCAATGGCCGCTGCGCGTGGCAGATGGAAATCGCCGTAGAAGACAGCGATGCCGTTTGCGATCACATCGTCCGGCGTGCGCTCGAAGAGCGGCTGGTAGGGATTGCGAACCTTTGTTCCATACTCAAAGCCGTTAAGGTCGGAGAAGCTGACCAACAGCGGGCCATGCACAACGTCGGGCAGTGGGATATCCATCTCCCCGGCGGTGTCGTCGGTCGGCAGCAGCTTGCAGGGGATGCCGTAATCGGAGGGCAGCAGGAACGGGGCGGGGAAGTAGGCGAACCAGCAGTCGGTCACGTGGTGCTGGTCGATCCACTGCTTCGTCCACTTCAGCTCCTGGCCCCAGTCTGTGGCCGAGTCGGAGAAGTAAAGATGCGTCTTCGCCGGTCCTCCCCAGAAGACATTGGCGTAGGGCATGTAGTTGGGGAACATTCGCACGGAGTCCACCACGTGCCATGCCAGCAATAGCGCCACCGCCACGGCCCAGCCGCGATGCTGCTTCGCCATCCACGCCGCGCCGCCTGCGGCCAGCAGGAAGACAAAGGCGAAGACCGGTAGCACATGCCGGACGCCGATGTTCAGAGGCGCGGACATGGCCGCTGCCAGATAAAACGCCACGGGCATGGCGAGGAAGAAAACCTCCCGCGCCTTGCCCATACGGCCACGCGCGTAGGCCCATAGCGCCAGTGCCAGCAGGCCGAGAATTCCGGCGCTCCATTTCAGCGACAGAATGGCGGGGAAGTAAAACCACTGCCCGTGCGCGTAGAGTCGGCCGTCAAAATACGCAGGCATGTTGTTGCCGACCCGCTGCACGTCGACCAGGCCGTAGAGGTAGCTTTCCGGCAGCAGGTGGTGCCGCATGCAGAGGTTCACGAACCACTGGATGCCGGGCGAGAGGCTCGCCATTCGCTGCGCAATCGGCCCCATCTTCACGCCGGTGGGGTGCATGGCGAAGCGATAGGAATAGATGCTCCACAGCACGAAGAAGGCGAGCGCGTAGATCGCGACCAGTCCAGCCACCAGCCTCCTCGCAGCGCGAAGCATGGCGGCGCGTCCGTCCCGCCGGCGTCCCAGTACCTCACCCGCCGCGAGCAGACCGAGCATGGGCAGAATGGCGATAGCCGAATGCTTGGCCGCGAGTGTGAGTCCGGCTGCGAGGCCGCAGAGCACGGCGCGCCGCCAGCGCATCTGTTTCGCAAACCGGTAGAAGGCGTAGGTGGTCGCGAAGTAGCCGCAGGCCGAACCCATATCCGTGGTCACGAACGGCGCATTGGTGAGGATGGTCGGATCGAAGATGAAGAGCGTCATCGCGATCAACCCGGCGCCATAGCCGAACATCTCGCTGCCGGCGGCAAAGAGCAGCAGCGCCAGCGCGGCGGCGAAGACCAGCACCGTCATGTGGACGCGGAAGATGAGGGACTCAGCGGTGTAATGGCCGCCGTACTCCGGGGCATTGCGGAAGAGCAGTTCGCGGCCGTCGTAGTATGCCTCGGACTTGAAATAGCGGCCCTGGCGCGGCGGAACTTTGAGGTCGAGCGGCAGTAGTGGCAGGGCCGCTATCAGCTTCACCAGAGGCGGATGCTCAGGGTTCAGGTCGTACTCGCCATGCTTCCAGTTCATGTAGCCGGAGAAGATGTGGTCGCCTTCGTCCCAGCTCAGCGAGGCCCGGCGCGTCGAGAGCGCCACTTCGGTGATGAAAATCAGCAGCAACAGTGCTGCCAGGCCGCGCATCCCCCATCGTCCCAGCAACTTGGGCGGCATCTGCTTCTCCCTTTTCGGTTCCTGCTGTTTGTATCAGGCAACATCCGGGTTTTCCACTGTGATTGGAAACGCACTCCCCGCTTCCCATCCCCCCGCTACCCGGCTATACTTGATTGTGCCCGCCAGGTACGCCAATCAACAGACATTCAGGGAAGGTGAAGCAGAAATGTCTTCCAAGTACATTTTTGTCACAGGCGGCGTTGTGTCCAGCCTCGGTAAGGGGCTCTCCGCGGCCTCCATCGGCTGCCTGCTCGAAAGCCGTGGTCTCAAGGTCAACCTCATGAAGTTTGACCCCTACCTCAACGTCGACCCGGGAACCATGTCGCCGTTCCAGCACGGTGAGGTCTTCGTCACCGACGACGGCGCGGAAACCGATCTCGATCTCGGCCATTACGAGCGCTTCACGCATGCCCACCTGACGCGTGATAACAACCTCACCACCGGCCGCATCTACGAGCAGATCATCACCAAGGAGCGCCGCGGCGACTATCTCGGCAAGACCGTGCAGGTCATCCCGCACGTCACCAACGAGATCAAGAACGCCATGCGCAAGGTGGCACCGCACAACGACGTCACCATCGTCGAAATCGGCGGCACCGTGGGCGATATCGAATCGCTGCCTTTCCTCGAGGCCATCCGCCAGATGCGCCAGGAGCTTGGCCGCGAAAACACCTGCTTCGTCCATGTGACGCTGGTGCCGTGGATCGCCGCCGCGCAGGAGCTCAAGACCAAGCCGACCCAGCACTCCGTCAAGGAGATGCTCTCGATCGGCATCCAGCCCGACATCCTGCTCTGCCGCAGCGACCGCTCGCTGCCTCGCGAGATGAAGAGCAAGATCGCCCTCTTCTGCAACGTGGAAGAGCGCGCCGTGGTCACCGCCCGCGACGTGAATTCAATCTATGAGCTGCCGCTCAGCTTCGCTCAGGAAGGCGTCGACGAGCTGGCGCTCAAGTACCTGCACATCGAGGCCAAGCCCCGCGATCTCTCCCGCTGGGAGGAGATCGTCCACCGCGCCTACAATCCGAAGGACGAAGTCTCGATCGGCATCGTCGGCAAGTACGTCGAGTACGAGGACAGCTACAAGTCGGTCAAGGAAGCCCTGGTTCACGGCGCGCTGGCGCACAACCTCAAGCTGCGCGTGACGTGGATCGAGGCCGAGGGTCTCGAGGCCGAGAACTATACGGAGCAGCTCAGCGGATTCGACGGCATCCTGGTGCCCGGCGGCTTCGGCAAGCGCGGCATCGAAGGCATGCTCAACGCCATCCGCTACGCGCGCGAGAACCATGTGCCGTACTTCGGTATCTGTCTCGGCATGCAGACCGCCTGCATCGAATTCGCCCGCAACGTCTGCAAGCTGGCCGATGCGAATTCGAGCGAGTTCGACCCTGCGACGGCGCATCGCGTGATCTATAAGCTGCGCGAGCTGACCGGCGTCGAAGAGATGGGCGGAACGATGCGTCTCGGCGCCTGGAACTGCGTGCTTACGCCCGGCACCATCGCCCACGAAGCCTACGGCGAGGCGGAGATCAGCGAACGTCACCGTCACCGTTATGAATTCAACCGCGAGTATGAGTCGCTGCTGACGGGCGCGGGCCTGCGCATCTCGGGCACCACGCCGGATGCGACCTACGTCGAAATCGTCGAGCTCCCCGAGCACCCGTTCTTCCTCGGCTGCCAGTTCCACCCGGAGTTCAAGTCGAAGCCGCTCGAGCCGCATCCGCTCTTCAGCGCCTTCGTGAAGGCCAGCTATGCCAACCGCACCAAGCAGCTTTCGGCTACTCAGGAGGCAGTAACAGCCAAGGCGTAGTCCGTTTACCGCACAACAGAAAGCCCGGCCTGCGATGGCCGGGCTTTTCTATTTGTTTTCGAGGGCTTTAGCGCGGATTCACTGCCGCATGCACCGCCAGCAGGCTCTCCAGAACACCCTTCAGGTTCTTCAGATCGAGCGCGTTCGCGCCGTCCGACTTGGCCTCGGCGGGATTGTCGTGCACTTCGAGGAAGACACCGTCCACGCCTGCGGCCACGGCCGCGCGCGCCAGCAGGGGGATGAACTCGGGCTGTCCGCCGGAGACGCCGTTGGCGGCCGAAGGCGTCTGCACGGAGTGGGTGCCGTCGAAGACCACCGGCGCGAGCTTGCGCATGATGGCCAGCGAGCGCATGTCGACGACGAGATTGTGATAGCCGAAAGTAGTGCCGCGCTCCGTCAGGCAGACGCGCGGGTTACCGCTCTCGGTCACCTTCTCGACGGCGTGCTTCATATCGCCGGGCGCGACGAACTGGCCCTTCTTCACGTTCACGGCGCGGCCGGTTTCGGCTGCGGCGATGAGCAGGTCGGTCTGGCGGCAGAGGAAGGCTGGAATCTGCAGCACATCCACGCCTTCGGCGGCGATGGCGCAATGGCTCGGCTCATGGACATCGGTCAGCGTGGGCAGGCCGGTCGCTTCCTTGAGACGCTTGAGGATCGCCGTGCCCTCGACGATGCCGGGGCCGCGGAAGCTCTTCACCGAGGTGCGGTTCGCCTTGTCGTACGACGCCTTGAAAATGTACGGGATGCCGAGGTCGGAGGTGATGCGCTGGATGGCGTCGGCCATCTTGCGCACGTGCGCTTCGGACTCAATGACGCACGGTCCGGCGATCAGGAAGAGCTGGTCCCGGCCAACGGGCACGGGTCCGATATCGAATGCATGACTCACAGTAAAGATTTTAGTCGACCTGCTTCGCGGTGATCCTCCTTCGGCCTCCACGCCCCTTTGGTCGCGAGCGCCGGAAATTCCATGAAAAGTGAATCTAAAAGCATATGCTTCTAATCTCATTCCATATGAGAGCATATGCTCTTATCTGCAAAAGGGAGAGCAATCATGGGAAAAGTGGAGATTCTGGTGAGCGGCGCAACCGGGCGGACGGGCGGGAGCGCTATCGATGAGCTGCTGAGCATGGGCAAGGGCGTACGCGCCTATGTGCGGAAGGACGATGCGCGGGCTGCAGCGCTGAGACAGTGCGGAGTCGAAATCGCCATCGGAGATTTCACCGATATCGACGCCATTCGTGCGGCGATGGAAGGGATCCGGTCCGCCTACTTCCTTCATCCCATTGCGCCGGGAATCATCGGGGCTTCCGCCTACTTTGCGCAGGCGGCGAAGGAGGCGGGTGTTACGGCGATCGTGAACATGTCGCAGATCTCGGCTCGTCGCGAATCGGCAAGCCATGCGGCCCAGGATCACTGGGTGGCTGAGCGGGTCTTCGACTGGTCCGGCGTGCCGACGACCCATCTGCGCCCGACCTTCTTCGCGGATTGGCTCATCTATCCGCACTTCGCAAAGGAGATCTGGGCCACGAAGAAAATCCAGTTCCCCTTTGGTAATGGACGCCACGCGCCTATTTCCTCTGAAGACCAGGGCCGGGTGATCGCGCATCTCCTGGCCAAACCGGAAGGCCACGGCGGCAGGATCTATACGCTGCACGGCCCGGTTGAGATGCACCATAACGAGATTGCTGCAGCCATGAGCGAGGTGCTGGGCGCGAAGATCGAATATGCACCGGTATCGATCGAGGTGTTCAAGGACAAGATGGAGAATCTCTACAAGTTCCCTCCTTTCCTGGTGCAGCACCTCGTCGAAGTCGCTCAGAATTATCAGGACGGCATCTTCTCCGGCACCAACGACAATGTGGAGAAGATCACCGGCCGGCCCGCGCTTTCGGTGCAGGCCTTCATCGAGAAATACCGCGGCGCTTTTGTGTGATGTGGCTGCGCGCGGTGCGTGCAATGCAGAAGAGGAAGAGAGATGTCAGCCAATCCGCTGCTTGGAATCGAGTTAGGAATTGACCGGTGCAACTGCTCCGCCGTGAGGAAGGCAAGCCGCCGGATTACGCGGCTCTATGACAGCCATCTGGAGCCGGCGGGGCTGCGCATCACACAGTTCCTGATTCTTGCGGCCCTGCGCCAGGTCGGAAGCGCCGCGATTCACGCGCTGGCTGAGCGGCTCGATGTAGAGCGCACCGCGATGGGGAAGATGGTGGGCTTTCTGGAGCGCGACGGCTTCGTGACTGCGAAGCCGTCGCCGACGGACGGACGGAGCCGCGTGATCGAGCTTACCGAGGAGGGCCGGAAGCTGCACGCGAAGGCCGACCCTCTCTGGCGCGAGGCGCAGCGGCAGCTCGAAGAGTTCAACGGCGCCGGTCATGTGGCTGAGTTGCGGAAGTCATTGCATGGGATGGTCACCGGTGAAGGCGTGTCGTCGGGGTCCCAGTCTATGGAAGATTCGTCCGATTGATCGGATGGATCAGTCCACCGTGACCTGATCGAAGCCGAGACTCAGCAGCAGCTTGGTCACCGTAGACGCGGCATTGGCGCGGGCCGTGCCGAGGATGCCGGCCTGCTGGGCCGAGGCGGTGAGCTGCTCCTGCGCCTTTTCGCGCACTTCACTCTCGAGATTGGGATCGGCCTGCACGAAGAAGCCGGTGGCTCGCGAGAAAACCCTGGTCTTCGAGTCATCGAGGGCGGTAACGAAGATCTGCGCCGGGGGCAGGTGGACATGCGCCGTCTTGCCGTTGACCTGCACATCCCAGGGCTTGAGCTGCCCGAGATCGACGCCGGCGATGGCCTGGCCGTGGACATTCAGCAGCAGCTTATCGCCGACCAGGAAATCCGGCAGGATCGCATTCGTGCGATCGCCTTCGACGGTCTTGTCCATGGTGTAGGTGACGGTTTCGAGGCGGGAAAGCTTCTGGATGCGATCGACGACGGTCGGTTGGGAGGTGTCGATGCTCAGCGCGCGGCCAGTCACCTTCGTTGCTACCTGATTCCAGATGCCGTAGGTCGCTTCGCGGACGAAGAGCGCCAGCGCTCCCACGCCCAGCAGCAGCCCGAGGAAGATCGCCAGCAGCACGGTGCCCGGGCCGGTTCCGCGTCCGGTGCGTCTCTCGGTTGCTGAGGAGGTTTCGATCGCCATGGCAGATTAGATGCGCTCCGGCGGGCATCCGGTGTGGCCCGGCGATCTTCTCCTGCTGCTGCTTTTGCTACGTCGGCAGCATCCCCATGCCGGCCACGGCGATGTTATCCCGAGTCAAACCCTTTACCAGATACATCATCTGGTCGGCGGCGCGGATGATGGCCTGTGCCGTGGTGCCGTCCTCGGGATAAGTGGAGACGCCCATGCTGGCACGGACGGTCAGCTTCAACCCGTCGCTCATGGGGAAGTGCTTTTCCCGCAGGAACTGGTTCAGGCGCATCGCTGTTTCGCGCGCTGCGTCCTTGTTGGACTCCGGCAGCAGTACGGTGAATTCATCGCCGCCATAGCGGTAGACGGAATCGACGCCGCGCACCTGGGAGCGCATCGCCTGTCCTACCTCGGCCAGCAGCTGGCTGCCGACGAGATGGCCATAGCGGTCGTTCACTTCCTTGAAGTGATCCAGATCGATAAAGATCAGGCTGAAGACAGATCCGAAGCGCCGCGCGCGTTCGATCTCCGAGTCCATCTGCCGATAAAGGTGGCGAAGGTTATAGAGGCCGGTACAGTCATCGGTGATAGTGAGCTCCTGGATGCGCTCGACCGCGCGGGCGTTATCGATTGCGATCGCCGCGTAGTCGCAGAGGACGTGCAGGAAGGAGATGGTGTAGTCGCTCAAGGTTTCGGCCCGGCAGTTGATCAGCTCAATGACGCCCAGCGTCTCCTTGCGTGAGCGCAGCGGCATCCAGATAGCGGAGCGCACCGGGCGTCCTCCGCTGGCCTGCGCGGCCAGATAGAGAAATCTGTCGTCGCCGTCCTCGACCTCGGGCACGATCAGGCTCTCGCCGTGCTCGGCGACCCATCCGGCAAAGCCCTGGCCGATCGGGATACGCACCTCGCGCAGCTTTGCTTCGAGCGGGCCATCGGCCATGGTTCCGCCGGCAACGGCGTAAAAGAGTTCGCGCTGCTGCTGCTCGTCCACCAGCAACAGCGACCATGTTTCCGGTTCAAAGAACTGCTCCATCTGCCGCATGATGGTGCGGAGAATGGTGTCCCGGTCCAGCGAGGATGTAAGGGCCCGCGCAACACTGTGAAACACCTGCAAGTCGCGCAGGCTCGATTCTGGGGAAGCCGGATCTTTCTTGGCCATAACTGCTTCTCGTTCTCTTGTCGATTTTCACACGTACGTGAAAACGCCAGATGAGCACGTTTTCCAGGCAGCTCTTTTTTTCTCAGCTCGCTCTGCCGGGAACGCTTCCTGCGCCGTGTGTCCCTATTGAGCGCGATCCCGGGCGTCATGTCAATTATTTGTTCCCTCTTTGCCCAGATGCTTTCTGTGGCATTTGCGTTCTCCGGGTTGCGCGCAGCGGCGCTTTTTTTCGTCTATCCCGCATGCCCGAACTCTCCAATCCTTTATCGCCACGCCGCTGGACCCGTCGCCGGGTTCTTGCTTCCGGCATGGCGACTGCCGGCCTGGCGTCACTGCGCCTGGGCCTGTCCGACTCCGCGCTTGCGCTTGCATCCGGCCATCCCTGTGCTCTGACTGCTGAGCTGGAAGAAGGCCCCTTCTACGCCGATTATGAGCTGCTTCGCCGTGATATCCGCGAGGATAAGCCCGGTCTGCCGCTTCAGCTTTCCATCGTTCTGCAGCACGCCCGCACCTGCGCTCCCATCGCTGGCGCGGCCATCGATATCTGGCACTGCGACGCGCTCGGCGTCTACTCCGGATATACGAAGGTGAAGATGGAGCAGATGGGACCGGGCGGGGCAGGTGGTCCCGGCGGCCCGGGAGGGCCAGGCTTTGGTGGACCGCCTCCCGATGGTCCTCCGCCCGAGGGCATGCAGGGGCCGCCTCCGGGCAGGAACGGCGGCGATCCTCATGGACCGCCCGGCATGCAGCGGACGGACAACGAGACCTTCCTGCGAGGAGTGCAGTTCACCGGCACGGATGGCGCGGTCGAATTCCTCACCATCTACCCCGGCTGCTACGTGATGCGCGATACGCACATTCACGTGAAGGTGCATATCGGCGGTCATGAGGCAGGGAAGAAGTACGAGGGCGGCCACGTCTGCCATACTGGGCAGATCGCATTTCCGGATGAGGTCAGCGATCGCGTGGGCGCGCTGGAGCCATACGCGCAGCACAAGATCACGCGCACACGGATTGCACAGGACTCGGTCTTCCATGGCGATGCGGAGAGCTTCACGCTCGCTCTTACGCCGATCGACGCGAAGAACCCTGGCGCCGGTTTCCGCGGCACCATCACGCTCGCGGTCGATCCCGACGCGACGCCTGCTCCGGTCGGTCCTGGCGGCCCCGGTGGTCCCGGAGGACCGGGTGGGCCGCAGCGCGCTCCGGGTGCTTCCGGAGGGCAGGACGTGCGTACCTTCTCGGATCCGGCCTCGGCCTGATATCTGGCGCGAATGCACACGGGGATACTCAGAGGTGCGTATCCCCGTGTAGTTTGGCCGCTGCCTTTAGCCGACGATCAGCGGCTTGAGCACCTCTTCCGCCCAAGCCCGGAAGCTGGTCGGCGTGGTGTTCTCGGCTGTGCGTGGATCGATATTGTCGAGGCCGCGGTCCTTCGCGGCGAACATCTCAAGCAGGCTGTCGGCAAACTCCGGGGTCGCGCCGCGCTGTGTCAGCTGCGCCTTGTAAGTTTCACCCGAAATCTGCTGATAGCGAATCGGCCTGCCCAGCACTTCCGTGAGAATCGCCGCCGTTTCCTCGTAGGAGAGATCCTCCGGCCCCAGCACCGCCAGACCGCCCTGGCCGCTCCACGTGCGGTCGACCAGCAGCCGCGCTGCAGTGGCGGCAATGTCTCGCGTGGCTACCTTCGGCGACTTCACGTCGCCGCGCTGCGGGCCGAAGAAGACGCCCTGCTCGCGCAGCGTCGATACGCTGTGCAGGAAGTTATCGAGGAAGCCGGGGCACCAGAGCGCGCGGAAGTCCACGCCGCTCTGCTCCCATGCCTCATCCTTGGCGAAGGAGGCCGAGACCACGCCTGCTTTCAGCGGAGACTTTCGGCCGAGCCCGGAGACCGAGACCACGCGCTTCACGCCCTGCCGTGCTACCGCGCGAATCGCAGGCTCGGTGAACTGGAGGTAGAAGGCCCGGTCATTCGTGAGCCTGGGAGACGGTGGGACGACGTGAAACAGGCCCTCCGCGCCTTCGAGCGCGCGCAGCAGCACGGCCTCGTCGTCGCTCGATCCTACGACGATTCTGACCCGCGCACGCACGTCATCGTTGAGCTTTGCTGGATTGCGGGCGATCACCGTGACATGTTCGCCTGCTTCGAAAAGATGCGGAATCAGCTTCGAGCCGATGTTGCCTGTGGGCGTGGTGACTACGATCATCGTGTTTCCTCCTCAACGGGTGTGCCCGTTGAATAAGTAAACTCTACCGTACCGTTTACTTTGGAGCAAGCCGCCGCGGTAAGAGAGAATAGCGGGAATGGCCAGACGAGGGGACAAGCTCCGCGAACACATCCTGTGGACAGCAAAAAGTGTTTTCCAGGAGATGGGGTTCGAGCGGGCCTCGATGGATGTTGTCGCCGCGCGCGCCGAGACCTCCAAGCGCTCGCTCTATGCGCACTTCGAGAGCAAGGAGAAGCTGTTCCTCGCCTCCGTGGAGCGGGTGCGTGGACGGTTTCTCGAGGAGATCGGTTCGCCGGAGGATTATTCTGGGAAGCCGGTCGATGCGCTTACGCATTTCTGCGGGCGGTTTCTCGAGATCCTGCTGCACCAGGGAGCAATCCGGATGTGCCGCGTGTGTATCGCCGAGGCGGAGCGCTTCCCGGAGGGCGCGGCAGCGTATTTCGATCTGTTGTTTACGCAGGTCGAGGCGCGGGTGAGCGTGTATCTACGAACGACCTTTCGCCTGCCGCCGAAGGTGAGCGCCGATGCCGCAAACGGACTGCTCGGGCAGCTGCTGTATCCGGCCTTTCCGCGCGCTCTGTTCGGTATCGATGCGCTGGTGGAAGACTTCCACGACGAGGGTCTGTCTCCGGACTTCGATCTGCGCCCTGTGCGCCGCGCGGTTCAGGCTCTGATCTCTTCGCTCGAAGACTGAGATTCTTTTCCAAATTAACGGATCGTTCTGACAGCCTCGCTTCCCACGTCTCAGAGGCGAGACGTGGGGCACCCGCATCCTCGCTCCGGTCGGAGTGACGGCTTTTTTTGCGAGCACGGTTTTTTCCTCTTGACCGTCGAGAGAAGGCGGCGTAACCTCTCGACTATCAAGAGGAGAGACGTGACATGGGTGAGCGGGACGTGGTGCAGGGCACGCTGGAGATGCTGATTCTGAAGACGCTGGCGCTGGAGCCGATGCATGGCTACGGCGTGGCTGCGCGCATCGAGCAGGTGAGTGAGGGCGTATTTCGCGTGAATCCGGGATCGCTGCTGCCCGCGCTGGCCCGCATGGAGCGTGCCGGCAGTGTGAAGAGCGAGTGGCGCGCCAGCGAGAACAATCGCCGCGCGAAGTACTACCTGCTCACCGCACGCGGGCGGAAAGCGCTTGCCGAAGAGTCCGAGACCTGGAACCGGCAGGTCTCCGCGATTGCACGGATTATGGAAGCCTGACGCTGTCAGGAGAGACCGCATGCCTATCGTTTCGAACCTCATTCATGCGTTTCGCTCGCTCTTTCGCAGCTCGCGGGTGGAGCAGGAGCTTGAAGACGAGCTCCGCGACTTTCTTGCCGCGTCGATCGCAGAAAAGATGCGCCGGGGAATGACCCCGGAAGAGGCGGCGCGCGCGGCGCGGGTCGAGATGGGCAGCACGAACGCAGTGAAGCACCGTATCCGCTCCGTCGGCTGGGAGGCCACGATGGAAAATTTCTGGCAGGACCTTCGTTATAGTCTTCGCACGCTGGCGCACAGCCCGGCTTTTACGCTCGTGGCTGTCCTTTCGCTGGCGCTGGGCATCGGCGCGAATACGGCGATCTTTACCCTGGTGCGGCAGGTGGTGCTGCAGCAGCTGCCGGTGCGCGATCCGCAGCAGCTGGTCACCTTCGGCAAAGCCTTCTCCGGCGGCCTGCTGGGCGGCATCGATCCTGGCGTCGAAGACATGTACACCTACGACCTGGCGCACCAGATGGAGCTGCAGCCGGGCCCGTTTGCGGGCGTGGCTTTCCAGAGCAGCTTCTCGCCCCGCGTGAATATTCGTGTTCCGGGCTCGGCTGCGGCAGTGCAGGAGCCGGCGGTGCTGGTTTCCGGCGACTTCTTCAAGGTTCTGGGCGCGGAGCCGCTCTTCGGGCGGGCGATTGCACCATTCGATGCATCTGCATCGGGCCGCGAGGCGGTTGCGGTGGTGAGCTATCGCTTCTGGCAGCAGTCGCTGTCGGCCGATCCCGCGGCGGTGGGGAAGACCATCTCTGTGAATGCAACGCGCTTCACGGTGATCGGCGTGATGCCGCCGGAGTTCCATGGCCTGAAGCAGGACCTGGAACCGGATGCGATGTGGGTTCCGGTGACCATGGCCGATGCGATTTTCCAGTTGCATGACCTGTTGAAGCCGCGGGACACCTATTTTCTACAGATATTTGCGCGCCGCGGCGTGGGATCGTCTCTCGCCGTGCAGCAGCAGTGGGTGAACCAGCAGATCCGCGCCTATGCCCGCGCCGGAGAAGGCAAGACGATTACGCCGGATCGCGAGAAGGAGATAGGACGGCTGCAGGACCTCTTGCAGCCCGCCGGGCAGGGAGTCTCGCAGATTCGGAACCAGTACCACGATGCGCTGGCGCTGCTCGAGGTCATCGTCGGCGTGGTGTTGCTGATCGCATGTGCGAACCTTGCGAACCTGCTGCTGGCCCGCGTGGTGATGCGGGAGCGGGAGATTGCGACGCGGCTTGCGCTGGGCTCGAGCCGCGGCCGCATCGTGCGCCAGGGCCTGATGGAAGCATGGCTGCTCTCGTTCTCCGGCGGAGCGCTGGGGCTGGGCATCGCCTTCGCGTTCACGCGTGCGCTGATTGCCTTTGTTGCCCGGGGACAGGACGGGGTTCCGCTTACGGCGCGGCCGGATGCGATGGTGCTTCTGTTTACACTCGGAGTTTCGATCCTGGCGGGAACGTTGTTCGGCCTTGCTCCGGCGTTACAGATTCGTCGCATGGGCGCTGGGCCGTCTCTCAATGCGGGCAGCCGCACAGGTTCCGGCGCGGGCGGACGGAATGCGCGCTGGTGGCCGCGTGCGCTGGTCACGGGGCAGATCACGCTGTGCCTGCTGCTGCTGGTCTGCGCGGGACTCTTTCTGCGATCGCTGTGGAAGCTTGCGGGACAAGACTTCGGGTTCGAGCGGACCCACCTGGTGCTGGCGCAGGTGGATGCGCGGCTCGCCGGTTATCAGCCGGAACAGGCTCCGGCCTTCAACCAGCGGCTGATCGACCGCCTGTCCGCGATTCCCGGAGTTCGTGCCGCGGCACTCTCCGGCCAACCTCCTATGTCCTACGGGGCGTGGCAGTCTTCGATCCATCCGCAGGGCTACACGCCCGGGCCGCACGAGGAGATGAATTCGGTGCTCGAACGGGTCTCCGGCCATTACTTCGACGCGCTCTCGATTGCCATGGCTTCCGGACGCGCGATTACGCCGGATGACACGGCGAGCAGCCAGAAGGTCATCGTGGTGAATGAGACCCTGGCGCGGCGTTATTATCCTGCCGGGAACGCCGTGGGGCATATGCTGAGCATCGATGCCGACTCCGAGAGCGGGCCTTGGCTGATCGTAGGGGTGTCGCGCGATACCCGCTCCCTGGGGCCGCGTGGAGAAACGCATCCCCAGGTCTATATGCCGGTGGTGCAGATCATGGGCAAGCAGAAAGAGGGCGTGCAGGACGACTTTTCGCCGACGGTGATTCTGCGGGTCAACGGCGCGCCGGAGAGCGTGGAGCGAGAGCTGCGGACGGCGGTGGCCAGCATCGATCCCAACCTGCCGGTGCGCGACGTGCACACCATACAAGAACATCTTGGCTTTTTCTTCACGCGGGAGACGCTGGTCTCGCGGCTGGCGATTCTCTTCGCGGGGCTGGCGGTGCTGCTGGCGGCGATTGGACTTTACGGCGTGATGAGCTTCAACATGCTGCGGCGCGTGAACGAGATCGGCATCCGCATGGCGCTAGGCGCGAGCACAGGCCGCGTGCAGTGGATGGTGCTGCGCGAGTCGCTCATGCTGTTCCTCGTGGGCTTTGCCATCGGGCTTCCGGCTGCGCTGGGGCTGGCGAACCTGATGCGCAATGCGTTCTACCAGATGAGCCCGTTCGATCCGCTGACCTTTGTCGTCGCGACCCTGGGCATTGCGGCGGTGACGGTGCTTTCGGCATGGCTGCCTGCGCGGAGAGCGGCTCGGGTGGATCCGATGACGGCATTGCGGTGCGATTGAAGGGCACGGTGTAGGGGGGAGGAAATAAGGTGCCGTAGCTACGCTTCAGGGCTTCTGCGAACCCACATCTCGAAGATCGCGAGATGTGGGGCACCCGGATGACTTACGCCCTATATCCCCGTACTTACGCTTTAAGAGAAGCGCGTCCGCTTCCACAGCAGCCATCCGCCGGCGAAGAGCACGATGAGCACGGTGACGGTGAGCCCGGCGGCCCAGGATACATTCAGATCGAGCGGGGGACGCCTGGTGCCGATGGACAGCCAGGCGAAAAGTCCGAGGCCGAGGGCGACGATGACATAATCCCACCAGGCGCGTGCGCTGCCTTCGCCCTCCAGGCCCGATTGCAGCGCCACGGCTTCGTCGTAATCGAGGCCGTAGCGTTCGCACTCGCGGGCGATAGCCAGGTTGCGCGAGTGGTGCTCCTTGGCTGCTGCCGATGCGCTGCCGATGGCGATGGCTCCGACGATCATGAGCAGAGAGCTGGCGATGATGACGATGCGATTCGTGTCGCTGACTCCGTGCAGCTCACTGAAGACCATGGCGCCCCAGGCGAGTCCCCAGAGCTGATTCGTGTTGGCCAGAGGGATGCCGCGGCCGATGCCAACGTATTTCGCGGCGTATTGCTGGAACATGTCGCCGATGACCCAGCAGAATCCTCCGAGGAAGAGCCAGAACATGGCCGGACGCAGCAGGTGCAGCTGGGTGGAGAGGGCTGCGCCCTGGCCCGGCAGGAGCCATGCGACCAGAGACATGGTGCCGAGCTCACCCACGGTGAAGACGGTCACGAAGGAGAGCGGATTCATGCCGCTGAGGTAGGCCTTGCGGTAGGGCAGGTACATGGTGCCCCACATCAGGCTCGCGCCGAGCGCGGCGATGACGCCCGCGCCGCCGTGTGCCGCATGTGCTCCCGCGGAGGGGTGGACCGAGGCCAGCCCCAGCGCGATGGTCGCGATGACCACGGCTACGCCTCCGCCCACAACCTTGAGCCACGTCTTTACGCCCGCGCCGCGCAGCTCGCGGAAGAGCATGCATCCCCAGAGCAGGCCGACGAGGGAGTTGGTGTTCCAGAGGGGGAAGGCGATGGAGAGGCCTACGTCCTTGATGGCGTAGACGGTGAGCGTGTTCGCCACGGCCCACAGCGCTCCGGCGAGGATGCCCCATACGATGAGGTGCGCGCGTATGCGCAGGTCGCGGAAGACGTAGCGTGTGCCCTTCATCAGCGTGGGCAGGGTCCAGCGCGCGACAAAGACGCCGGCGACCATACAGAGGGAGATGACCGTAGGCGAGAAGCCTGCCGTCACCAGCTTGGTCGGGGCTTCCGCCGTGCCCAGCCACGCGCCCGCAACGACGCCGCAGGCTACACCCAGCCCGTGCATGGAGCGCCCGGCTCCGGTCTCTTTCCTGTCTGGAGATGAAGTCAAGTCGGTGATCAGCTCAGATGCGCCAGCAGCGCGATGCCCAGCAGAAGAACGAGCAGCGGAATCCAGAAATGACTGTCGGTGAGAACTGCTTTCACGACGCCCTGCTTCTTCTCCAAGCCTGTCTCCATATCCTCTTTCAAAGCAAAAAGCGAGTCTACGCGATTTGGAGGGCCGGGCACAAAGGCGGCGCTGAAGTTTATTTCTTCACTTCGCTGGCTGCGACGTCGGCATTGAAGGGATCCGGCGGCAGGAGCACGTTGTAGCCGCCTTTGAAGACGTAGCGCTGGCTGTTCTGGTCGCCGTTGTGGAAGCGGGTGATGCTGTAGGGGGTGGGCACGCCGTCGATGAGGTGGTAGTCGTCGTATTCCTCGCGCTCCTCGTTCTTGTCCTTGTAGAGGGGGTCGCGCCACTGGAAGGTGCGGCTGCGCGGTAGGTGCGTGTCGGCGTCGACCTGGATGGTGATGGATTCGTTCTGAGAGGAGATCAGCGTCACCTGGTCGGTGAGGTGACGCTCGCTGAGCGTCTGTCCTTCATCGATCAGGATGGTCTTCGGGTCCTGCATCCATTGGCGCACGGCGACTTCGATGGAGTGGGCGCGCCGCCGCTGGTAGTCCTCGCAGATGTCCTTGGGCAGCGCCTTCTTGCCCTTGTAGGTGACTTCCCAGCAGTTGGTCGCGGTAAAGATCTCGATGTCGTCGTGCTTCTTGCCGAGTTCCACGCGCTCGTCACCGTTCATCATCCGCCACTGGCGATAGTTCATGATCATGCCGGTGGGTTTGCCCTGGTAATAGCCGGAGATGCGGCCTTCGATGTAGCTGTTGCTGAGCGCGAGCCACTGGTCGCCGCCGAGGGCCTTGATCATGGCGTCGAGCACGGCGCGCGCCTTCTTCGCGTTGGCGTCGCCGGCGGGGTCGCTGCCTTGCTGACCCACGGCGGATGCGGCAGGCGGGGCGGATGCGCTGGTGTCCTGCGCGCAGACGCGCGCGCTGCTGCAGATCGTCATCACTCCCGCCAGTATTGCCGTCAGCCACGCTTGTGTCTTCATCCGACCAGCACCGCGCCCCCGTTGACATTGACGATCTCGCCGCTCATAAAGCCCGCATACGGTGTGCATAAGAATACCGCCGGACCTGCGATTTCGACCGGCTTGGCTACGCGGCCGAGCGGGATGGTGGCGAAGATGCGCTCGCGCACTGGAGGATCGTTGAGCGCGGGCGCGGACATGTCGGTCTCCACCCAGCCGGGCGCGACGCAGTTGACGTAGATGCCCTTGCCCGCGAGCTCGCTCGAAAGGCTCTTGGTGAGGCTGATGAGCGCGCCCTTGCTGGCCGCGTAGTCGGCGTGGTTCGCCTCGCCGCGCTGCGCGGCGGTGGAGGCGATGTAGACGATGGAGCCGGTGCGGCCATCGTCTCCGCGAGTTTGTTTGAGCATCTGCGCGACGGCGGCCTGGGTGAGGCCGAAGACGCTGTCGAGATTGATGGAAAGAGTCGAGCGCCACTGCGATTCGGCCATCGTGGCGATGGGGGCATCGTGCGGCGGCCACACCCCGTGGTTCACCACCATGGCGTCGATGCGCCCGAAGGCCTCGACCGTCTTTGCGACGAGCGCGCGTCCCTGCTCGGGTGTGCTCAGCTCCTGCTCGACGGCCACGCAGTAGTCTTGTCCGCCGAGCTCGGCGACGAGTGCGTCCGCTGCGGCCTTCGCCGACTTGTAATTGAAGACGACCTTGGCTCCGGCCTCGCGAAAGAGGCGGACGGTCGCTGCGCCGATGCCGCGCGATCCACCCGTAACGAGGGCTACTTTGCCTGCGAGCTGTAAA
>NZ_JASGFD010000068.1:0-21309 GCF_047605705.1 Silvibacterium sp.
GGCGATGCCGTCATCGACGGCGATGGTGTTGAACTCCTTGGCGACGCCGCCGGCCGCTTCGATCTCGCGGGCCACCAGCTGGCCCAGGTCTTTCAGGTGGACGTGTCCCGGGACGAACTGCGTGAAGCTGTTGGCGACGGCAATGATCGGCTTACCGAAATCTCCGTCCTTCATTCCGGTGGCGCGCCAGAGGCTGCGGGCGCCCGCCATGTTGCGGCCGTGGGTAGTTGTCCTGGAACGATAGGGTGGCATGCAAGTACCTCAGTTGAACTGTTAGTAAAAGCCTAGTTGAGCGGGGGACGGCTGTAAAATCGCGCAAATTCTGCCGCATCGCGCCGCTTCCGGGGTTGGAGTGAGAGATGTTTGCGATATCACCTGCGATTCATCTCCCGACTTTTTCCCCGGACCTCCGTCTATCCGCATGGAACGCTTTCATCGCTTGCAGCAGGAAGAGGCGCAATGATCCGCGGTCGCTCGGTTGTCGCTGTCTTCGCGTTTGTTCTGGCCTATATGCTTCCGCCGTCTGCGGAACTGCTCGCGCAGTCTTCTGCCGAAGCCAAGGCGAATCCTGCAAGTTCTGCCGTCAGGCACTGGACCTTCGATGTGGTCTCGATCCGGCCCAGCTCAGACGGTGGCTTTGCCATGGGGGTGGGGCCGGATGGCTATCGGGCCACGGGCGCGCCGTTGGCAGCCACTATCCTTAACGCGTATTTCCCTATCAGGCAGCAGGTCAGGAGCGAGCTGGTTGGCGCGCCCGACTGGGTCTGGAAGACGCGCTATGACTTTACCGGCAAGGTCGCAGCGGCAGATGTTGCAGAGTGGCAGCGCTATAGAGCGGATCCGGCTTCCATGGCTGGCAACCCGATGCTGCAGTCGATGCTGCGGGCGGCGCTGGCCGAACGCTGTGGGCTGCAGATACGCCGGGAACCGGGCACTATCCGCGGGTACGCGCTGGTGCTCGATAAGAAGGGCATCAACCGTAAAGAGGTGAAAGAGGCTTCGGCGGCCATGCCCGACCTGCCGATTAAGGTGCCGATGGTCGGAGGCGGATTCCTTGTTCCGTTCACACGGGGCACATCAAATCCGCAGGTGCAATATGTGCATGTCACCATGGCCGCATTCGCAAACCAGTTGTATGGCTTCGTGGGAGCGGCGGTGGTCGATCGCACCGGACTGACGGGCGCTTACGACTTCAGCCTGCCGAAGCTTCTCGAAGGGGCGCAGGCCGCGGAGGCCAGCCCGAACGACGTATGGGACTTCCAGAAGCTCGGTCTGAAGCTGGAGCCCATCACAATCCCGGTCCAGACCGTGGTGGTGACCCACATCGACAAGCCCGACGCCAACTGACCGTTTTGCCTGGAAAAGCAAAAAGCCCTGCACATGTGCAGGGCTTTTTGCGGATGGAATTACGCCTTAGAACTTGAGGAAGACGCCGGCCATGGGCTCGGAGGTGACGCGGCTGGTACCGGTGGTCAGCGCGGTCTCGCCGAAGTCGGGAGTCTTATAGAAGACGCCGCGATACTGGACGCGCACGCCGAAGTGATCCGTCAGCAGGGACTTGTCGAAGCCGCCGGCGAAGTTCAGACCGGTGCGCGCCTGCCAGGAGACATTCTGGCCGCCGTTGAGCGAGGGCGAAAAGACCACCGCGCTGATGCCGCCGAGGGCGAAGGGCCGGAAGCCGAGGAACCCGGTGGGTGCCTGGAGCAGATAGGAGCCGCCGAACTCGTGCATGTTGTGCTGGTAGCTGTAGGCCTGGTTCGTGTAGTACTCCGCGAAGCGGGTGTAGTTGTAGCTGGCTTCCCAGCCCTCCCACCAGTGGTAGCTCTTGCGGAACGAGCCCTGCGCGCCGAAGGACTTGGTCGGCCGGTCGGTGATGCCTTCCCCGGTGGTGGTCGGGGTGAGCTGGGCGAACCCGCTCACGGCGGCCGAGGAGTTCTTGAGGATGTTCTGCGCCTGGGCGGCGGGGACCAGCAGGGCCGCTCCGGCGAGCGCGAACAGGGCCATGCGGAAGGCGGACAGCGGGGTGCGGGACGCGAAGAAGCGGAACATCGGTGCGGGAAGACCTCCAAAAGAACAATACTAACTGCAACGGAATCACGGCGTCGCAGCCTTTGCCATCGTCCGGGACGTACCCGGAACGGTTCCTGGCAGGCGCTTCGACCCGGGCTGCTGCCCGTTCGGAAGCGGTTTCCGCCCGGCAAGCCATTTATTTGGACGGTTTCGGGACGCTTTGGTGACCGTCCAGCCAAACCTGCCCCCGTTCGGGGGGCGGAATCCCCGTCCGGCTGTGGATTTTCCCCATTCGATACCATCCCGTTCGAACCCCGCCCCGGGAGGGCTATGCTAAGCATGGAAAAGGTCTCCCGGGCCGAGTCATGTCCGGGGACCGGCGCAATCCGCGTAATTTCCGCAAATTATCTGTTTTTGTAGTTCTGTTTTACCCGCCCTATCCCCCTGCCGGGGCCGGCGGTAGAGACGAGCAACAGGAGATTAACTTCATGTCGAAAGCCGTCAAATACGCCGAGCGGGCAGTCACGATTGCAGCCCAGGCTACCTGGACCATCTTCGAGAAGCTGAACAGCATCAAGCAGAACCCGTCGTTCACGCCCAAGTGGTCGGACAAGCCCCTGCTCAAGTCGTGGCAGAAGGAAAAGCCTCCCCTCGGCTGGCCGCGTACGACCGATTCGCTCTGTCCGAAATGCGTTCCCGAGATCCGTCAGCAGATCATCGACGGCAAGCTGCCCCACGAGATTCTGCTGAACGAGAAGGTCGGCGAGATCAAGGCGCAGATCATCGAGCGCGATGGCAAGATCCTGATGGTCAAGGACTGCCCCAAGCACGGTCACTTCGAAGACGTCATGTCCATCGATCCTGCCTTCATGAAGCACCTGGAAGAGGTTTTCCCCGGTCGCGACATCAAGGCGCACAACGATGAGAAGCTGCACGACCACGGCACCTCGACCGTCACGCACGGCCGCGGCTCGGTTCTGACCATCGATCTGACCAATCGTTGCAACATGATGTGCGACCCCTGCTTCATGGACGCCAACCAGGTTGGCTTCGTCCACGAGCTGACGTGGGAAGAGATCAAGACCATGCTGGACAACGCGATCACCATCAAGCCGCGTCGCCAGATGTCGGTCCAGTTCTCGGGCGGCGAGCCGACGCTCTCCCCCTACTTCCTCGACGCCGTTGCCTACGCCCGCAAGGTCGGTTACAACTCCGTCCAGGCCGCGACCAACGGTATCGAGTTCGCGAAGTCGAAGGAATTCTGCAAGGCCGCTGCTGAGGCGGGTCTGCGTTACGCCTACCTGCAGTTCGACGGTATCGGCAACGCCGCCAACTCGCACCGCAAGGTCGGCAACCTGTTTGACGTTCGCGTCCAGGCCATCCAGAACCTGCACGAGGCCGGTGTGGACATCGTTCCGGTGACCACCATCATCAACGGCATCAACAACGAGCAGGTCGGCCGCATCATCAACTTCGCGCTCGACAACCCGAAGACGATCAGCTTCCTGAGCTTCCAGCCGGTTTCGTTCACCGGCCGCGACGAAGAGATCAGCGACGAGCGCCGTCACGCGCAGCGCTACACGCTCTCGCACATGGCGCACGACGTCAAGAACCAGACCGGCCTCGGCGTACCGACCCGCGACTGGTTCCCGATCAGCTTCATGTCCACCTTCTCCGACTGGGCCGATCTGGTTCACGGACCGGACAAGGACTGGGGTCAGCTCTCCTGCGGATGCCACCCGAACTGCGGCATCGGCATGGCGCTGATGATCGATAAGGAAACCAAGGAAGCCGTCCCCGTGACCGCCTTCCTCAACGCCGAGCAGCTCGCCAAGGACGTCGCGAAGGTCAACGACGCGGCCCGCGGCAAGTTCCTCTCGATCGTCGGTGTGACGCTCGCGCTGCTGCGCAACTACGACCCGACCAAGTCGCCCACGCACTTCCGCATCCTCGACCTGCTGCAGAAGTTCGACAAGTGCTTCGGTGCCACGAACCGCAAGTACGGTTCGGTCAAGGGCGACCGTACCATGGCCGACATCGAACAGCGTCGCGCCGATCGCTGGAACTTCCTGTTCATCGCAGGCATGTGGTTCCAGGATCTGTTCAACTACGACTTCCGCCGTACCGAGCAGTGCATCATCCCCTACGCGACGCAGGAAGGCGAAATCAGCTTCTGCGCGTACAACACGGGTGTCGGCTGGCGCAACATCATCGAGAAGATGCACATGACCTCCACGCTCACCAAGTGGTACGACGAGCATGGCCGTCACGAGATCTTCGCCGGTGGTAAGAAGGTCGGCATGACCAGCACCGAGAACAAGAACAAGCTGGTCCTGAACCAGGAGCACGTCGATTCGGCCGCGAACGACACCTTCGACAAGCTGGGCATCGCCAAGAACGCCCGCGAAGAGAAGATCCGCGCCCGTGATGCGAAGCTGAAGCAGGATGCCGAGAACGCCAAGATGGCCAAGCTGTATCGCGAGCACGTGCTCGGCGAGAAGCCGGTCGAAGGCCTGGTCTCGCTCGACTCCATCAAGCCCGCTCCGAAGGCCCAGCCTGAAGAGCCGGTGATGGGCGACTAGTTCCAGCCGTCCAGTGACACGCGGGCTTCGCCCGCAAGACCTGAAAGGCCGCCTCGAAAGAGGTGGCCTTTTTCTTTGCCCGTGCTGTATCGCGCTTCCGACTGGGTGTCCCATATCTCGTGCCGTTCGCGATGTGGGCTCGCACGAAGTCGCGGAGGCCTACTTACGCCTCTGACTCTCTCCCAAGGACGGCCTGTACGGGGCACCTGCGTTTCTATGCTCTGACGTCGCGGGGTCTAAGGAGAACAAGTGCAATCCAGATGACGATCAGCACGCCCACGCCGATCAGTTCGCCGCGCATGACCATGCCGCGCAGCGCCTGGTAGCCCATCACCACGGCGTGCGCAAGGCTTGACCAGGCGGTGAAGGCAATGAGGCTGCGGTGCGCGGCTGGATCGCGGATGGCCAGCAGCAGGAAAACGCCGAGCGCGACATAGAGGCTCATCATCATGGAGAGCGCCGGTTCCTGCGCGAGGAACTCCACCATGGGGTAGGCGAGCGCGAGAAAGAGCACGCCGACAACGCCGAGGGCGATCTTCAATCCAAATGTGCGGCTCATGCCTGTCCTCCGCAGTGCGATGGTACGCACGAGGATACGCGCGCGGCTGGCCGCGGGTTCACGGTTTATGCCGTTAGGCGGAAAAGCACGCCGTACAATCGCTCTATGCCTTCCCCGGCTCGAATCCAGAATCAAAGGCGCGATTTCCGGCAGATGCTGCTGGCGTGGTTCGATGCGCATGCGCGCGACCTGCCGTGGCGGCGCACGCGCGATCCTTATGCCATCTGGGTTTCGGAGATCATGCTGCAGCAGACGCGGGTCGCGGCGGTGATCGAGCATTATGCGCGTTTCATGGGGAGATTTCCCACGCTTGCTTCGCTCGCTCTGGCGAGTGAGGACGAGGTCCTGGCGATGTGGTCCGGTCTTGGCTATTATCGCCGCGCGCGCATGCTGCATCGCGCAGCGCAGAAGGTACACGCGGAGCTCGGCGGTGTGATGCCGCGCACGGCCGAGGGACTTCGCGATCTGCCGGGCATCGGCGCCTACACCAGCGCGGCGGTGGCCAGCATCGCCTTTGGCGAGGCCGCGGCCGCGGTCGACGGCAACGTAGAGCGCGTGCTGATGCGCATCCAGGGCTGGGATGAGACGAATGCGCCAGCCGCGCGGTTGCGCGAGGCCGCGGTGGAGTTTCTCGATACCGCGAGGCCGGGCGATTACAACCAGGCCATGATGGAGCTGGGCGCGACCATCTGCCTGCCGCGCGGACCGCTGTGCTTGCAGTGCCCGGTGCAGCCGCTGTGCGCCACGCGCGGCGAGCACGTGATCGGCGAGCGCAAGAAGATGCAGAGCAAGTCCGTTTCCTATGCCTTCGCACGCAGGCGAGGCCGCGTGCTGCTGTCGCAGCGTCCGAAGGACGCATCGCTGATGCCGGGCATGTGGGAGCTGCCTCCGCTTGATGCGGGCGCTGCGCCCGAAGGCCTTCGCGTGCTCGAGGTGAAACATGCCATCACGGTTACAAATTACACCGTTGGCATTTACGATTTGTCCGAAGCGGGAGATATGGCGTTGCCCGGCGATGCGAGCGCCACGCGCTGGTTCGCCGTATCCGCGCTGCATGAGGTGGCGCTGACCGGCCTTGCGCGCAAGGTGCTGCGCAAACTGGGCGCTTTTCCGAAACAACATGCGGACCTTAAGACATCTGTAACTGATACTGATCAATTTATGGGAGCGCGATGAAGAGCAAGCTGATACTGGTAGCAGGAGCGCTGGCTTTGACAATGCCGGCAGTGGCGCAGCAGGCAACGGTGCCTGAAATTGCAGGTGTTCCGGCGGCGGCGCGGCAGGCCGCGGCCTCGATTGATCCTGAAAAGATTCGCGCGCATGTGCGCTTCCTCGCCGATGACTTGCTCGAAGGCCGTGGCCCTGGCCTGCGCGGGGGAGACATCGCGGCAAAGTACATCGCGACGGAGTTCGCGCTTGATGGCCTCAAGCCTGCGGGCGAGAACGGCACGTATTTCCAGAAAGTGCCGCTCTACGCTGTGCATACTGAGGAAGACGCGACGAAGGCGAGCCTGGTGCCGAACTCCGGCACGCCGCTCGCGCTCAACTACGGCAGCGACTGGGTGACCAAGGATCAGACCGGCCAGGAGTCGGCCGATCTCGATGCGCCGATCGTCTTCGTCGGCTACGGCATCGACGCGCCCGAGTACAAGTGGGACGACTACAAGGGCGTCGATGTAAAGGGCAAGATCCTGCTCGTCATCGTGAACGAGCCGCCTTCGACCGACGAGAAGTTTTTCAAGGGCAAGGCGCTCACCTACTACGGTCGCTGGACCTATAAATACGAAGAGGCTGCGCGCAAGGGCGCGCTCGGCGTGCTCATTATTCATCGCACCGACCTCGCCAGCTACGGTTGGGAGGTGGTGCAGAATTCGCAGTCGGTGGAGAAGTCGTATCTCGCGGGCGATCCTGCCGCGACGCTGCGTGCTGCCAGCTGGATCCAGCTGGACGTCGCGAAGAAGCTCTTTGCCCTTGCAGGCAAGGACGCTGACCAGGAGATCGAGGCTGCGGGCAAGCCGGGCTTCACGCCGTTTGAGCTGCCGGTCCGCCTCAAGGCGCATGTCGCCAGCCGTGTGCGGCATTACATCTCGAACAATGTAATCGCCGAGGCTCCGGGTGCGGATGCTGCGCCGAAGCAGGCCGTCATCTACACCGCGCATTACGATCATCTCGGTATCAATCCGGCGATGAAGGGCGACAATATTTTCAACGGCGCGGGCGATAACGGCACCGGTTGCGGCATTCTGCTGGAGTTGGCGCGTGCCTACGCCGACTCCTCGGTGCGTCCGCCACACGGCGTGTACTTCGCGGCCGTCACGGCGGAAGAGCAGGGCCTGCTCGGCTCGCAGTTCCTTGGCATGCATCCTCCGGTGCCCGCGAAGGACATCTCGCTCGATCTGAACTTCGACATGATCAACCCGATCGGTGTGCCGCTCGATATCGAAGCCGGTGGCGCGGAGCGCACGACCTTTTATCCGACACTCGAGGCGACGGCGAAGGCCTTCGACCTTGCCATCAATCCGGATCACTTCCCGCAGGCCGGCTCCTACTATCGTTCGGACCACTTCAGCTTTGCGCGCGTGGGCGTTCCGGCGTTCTCGATCGACCAGGGTACGCACTTCGAAGGGCATGACGCGGCGTGGGGCGAGGCGCAGGCCAAGGACTATAACGAGCATCGCTATCACCAGCCCAGCGACGAATACACGGACGCGATGGACTTCCGCGGCAACGCCAAGCTGGCGCGCTTCGGGTTCATACTGGGGTGGCAGGCTTCGGCGATGAAGCAGAGCGTCGAGTGGCAGCCGGGCGATGAGTTCGAACGGCCGCGTAAGGCGAGCGAGGCGCAGTAACACGCAGGAGCAGGAGAAAACGATGCGGCGCGGGATGGTATGGGCGGCGATGGTGCTGGCGGCGGGGATGGCGGCGATCAGCGGCCGCCCTGCGCTAGCGCAGGATGCCGATCCCGCGCTGAAGCATCGCGACACCAGCTCTGACGCCGCCTCGACTACGAAACCCAGTCCTGCTGTGAAAGCAAAGTCCGGTGTCTCCACCCTGCCCGACGATGCCTCCGGCGAATACATACTCGACAACAACGGCTCCACGGTCGAAATCACGCTCGAGGGCAACCGCATCAGCGGCTATGTGACGAAGCTGGGAGATGAGGGCAGCAGCGACAAGGACGTTCCGGTGACCTTCTTCTTCACCGATGCGACCGTCGACGGCCATCGCATCACCTTCTCGACGAAGAAAATTCACGGACACTGGTTTTCCTTCGAAGGCGCGATCGAGCGCGGCGATCCGGAGACGACGCGGACCGAGAACGGCTACTACCGGCTGCTCGGCACCTGGACGACGCACGAGGATACCGGCAACCGCCAGTTCCGCCAGCAGGTCAGTTACAAGTCCACGCCCCGCACCGGTAACGAGCCGTAAGACATTTGCCCGGTTCGCACCCGGATTCTGCTCTTCTTCCACGTAAAATCGATTTAATTCGCCCGGCGCATAGCGGAAGCGCACGGGCGTAGACTTGTCCGGTCAAGGACGGGTCTGGTCAGGCCGCGCGGCCTCTGCGCGGACAAAGAGAACAGCGAAGGGATCGCGATGAAGTCAAAGTCGTTGCATTGGGGCGGGGCTGTGCTCGGCCTTGCTCTGCTTAGTTGTACGGGGGCCTGGGCCCAGGAGACGCCTGCCTATCAGAATCCGAAGCTGCCGGTGCAGCAGCGCGTGGATGACCTGGTGGGGCGCATGACGCTGGAGCAGAAGGTCGGGCAGATGGTGAATGGCGCGCCTGCCATTCCGGAGCTCGGCATTGCGCAGTATGACTGGTGGAACGAAGGGCTGCACGGCATCGCGCGCTCGGGCTATGCGACCGTCTTTCCGCAGGCCGTGGGCATGGCCGCCACGTGGGACACGCCGCTGCTCGGCCAGATCGGCTCCACCGTTTCGACCGAGGCGCGCGCCAAGTACAACCAGGCCATGCGCGACGACGTGCACAGCATCTACTTCGGACTGACGGTCTGGTCACCGAACATCAACATCTTTCGCGATCCCCGCTGGGGCCGCGGCCAGGAGACTTACGGCGAGGATCCCTTCCTCACCGGCAGCCTCGGCGTATCCTTCATTCACGGCCTGCAGGGCGACGATCCGAAATATCTGAAGACGGTGGCCACGCCTAAGCACTTCGCCGTGCACAGCGGTCCGGAGCCGACGCGCCACAAGTTCAATGCCCAGCCTTCGGCGCACGATCTCGAAGACACCTATCTACCCGCTTTCCGCATGGCCATCACCGAGGGCAAGGCCGAATCGATCATGTGCTCGTACAACGAGATCGATGGCGATCCGGCCTGCGCGAACAAGACGATGCTCGAGAAGAAGCTGCGTGGCGACTGGGGCTTTAAGGGCTACGTCACTTCTGATTGCGGCGCGGTCGACGACTTTTTCATGGACTACGGCTCGCACTACTCGCCGGATGCCGAGCACGCTTCGGCCTCGGCGCTGCTGGCGGGCATGGACCTGAACTGCGGTACTACCTATAACGTCCTGACCAAAGCGGTGAAGGACGGCCTGGTGCCGGAGTCGGCCATCGATACGGCGGTGAAGCGCGATTTCACCGCGCGCTTTAAGCTGGGCATGTTCGATCCCGCGGCGGATGTTGCCTATAACAAGATTCCCTACACCGAGGATGATTCGCTGGCGCATCGCGCCCTCGCTCTGCGTACCGCGCGCGAATCGATTGTCTTGTTAAAGAATGAAGACAGCTTCCTGCCGCTCAAGCCAGCAGGCAAGACGATCGCCGTCGTCGGCCCGAATGCCGCGTCGCTGCTCGCGCTCGAGGGCAACTATAACGGTGAGCCTTCGCACCCGGTGCTGCCGCTCGATGGCATCCGCGACGAATTCCATGGTGCACAGGTCGTCTACGCGCAGGGTTCGAGCTATGTGGAAGGCCTGGCCGTGCCCGCTCCGCGCACGCTCTTCCATCCTTCGGCGGTCTCGCACGAAGAGGGCCTCAAGGCCGAATACTTCACCTCGACCGATCTCTCCGGCAAGCCGCTGGTGACGCGCGTCGATCCGCAGATTGATTTCGACTGGAACGGTGTGAAGCATCCGGTCGACGGCATCTCCGGTAAGGCATTCTCGGTTCGCTGGAGTGGCACCATCACCGCGCCTGCGCCGGGCGATTACATCTTCGGCATCTGGCTCGCGAGCTGCTATCCCTGCGGCGATCACAAGCATTACGTGGTCAAGCTGGACGGAAAGGAAGTCGCCTCCTACGCCTCGGGTGAGACCGAAGAGGACGAGGAGAGCCACACGCCGAACTTCCTGATGAAGTTCGCAGACACGAAGCCGCACTCGATTGAGATTGAGTACACGCACACCACGCAGATCTTTGGCGCGGGTCTCACGCTTACCTGGGAGCCGCCCGCCAAGGTGCTGCTCGACCAGGCAGTGAAGGTCGCGGAGAAGTCTGATGTCGTGGTCGCCGTTGTCGGCCTCACCTCGAACCTCGAAGGCGAAGAGCTGAAGGTGCATGTGAACGGCTTTGCCGGTGGCGATCGCACCGATCTTGGCCTGCCCAAGGATCAGAAGGATCTGCTCGAGGCGCTTGGCGCGACCGGCAAGCCTCTTGTGGTGGTGATGCTCAACGGCAGCGCTCTCGCTGTGAACTGGGCGCAGGAGCATGCCAAGGCGATCCTGGAAGCGTGGTATCCCGGTGAAGCTGGAGGTCAGGCAATCGCCGAGACCCTGGATGGAAAAAACAATCCCGCAGGACGCCTGCCGCTGACCTTCTACACCTCGGTCGATCAGCTGCCGCCTTTCGATGATTACTCGATGAAGAACCGCACCTATCGGTACTTCACCGGAAAGCCGCTGTACGGCTTCGGCTACGGCCTCAGCTACACGCACTTCGCCTACTCGGGGATCAGGCTCTCGACCGATAAGCTCAGCGCTGGAGACACGCTGACGGTTTCGGCCGAGGTGAAGAACACGGGCAGCCGCGAAGGCGATGAAGTCGCCGAGCTCTATCTCACGCCGCCGAAGACCGATGTCTCGCCGATTCACTCGCTCGAGGGCTTCCAGCGCATTCACCTTGCGCCGGGCCAGAGCCGCCGCGTCGAGTTCAAGCTCGCGCCGCGCCAGCTCAGCCAGGTGGACGATCAAGGTGTTCGCAGCGTGAATGCCGGCGATTACAGCATCTTCGTCGGCGGCCAGCAGCCGGAAGAGGGCAAGGGCGTTTCGACGACCTTCTCCATCACCGGCCAGCAGGCGATGCCGAAGTAGGGAACGAAACAGCAGCAATCGCGAGACGAACAACATCGGCGGCTACAGCATCTATGGCTGTAGCCGCTTGTGTTTGCGGGCGTTGCGCGATGACGGCATCAGCGAAGGCACTGTATGATTCGCGCGGACTTCGTTATCCCGGCGTTTTGCGCCGTAAGCTGGCAATAGGTGAATTTCATGCCGAGAGCAAAAGCATTCATTCCGCGTTCCCTGTTCCTTGCCGCTGCGATTGGTTCTCCTGTTGCGTTTGGCCAGATGTCCTCCATTCCGCCGCTGCCTAATTTTGTGCGCACGACTCCGGCGAATCCGCTTTCCATCCGGCGAGAGGTTGTCGCGGAGAAGCCCATGTCCGTGCTGGGTCCGCGCGGAGCCATCCTCGGCGAGCAGGATGGCAAATTCGAAGCATGGATCTTTCCATGGAAGATCTTCGAGAACATGCGCATCCAGGCCGATATGCAGGACTATCGCGTGCCGATCGATGTGAACGACCATGTCTCGGGCATCGATGTGCAGCCGGATCGCACCATCATCACTTACTCGCATGCGAACTTCACCGTCCGGCAGATCATGGTCGCGCCGAAGAGCTCGAAAGCCGATGCGGCGGTGACTGTCTATTTCCAGATCGAAGCGGTGCGGCCCATGACGCTGACCTTCAGCTTCGATACGGAAATGCAGCGCGCGTGGCCCGCGCCCTATGACGACAAGCCATCGGCTGCGTGGATTCCGACCGAGGGCGGTTCCGGCTTCTACGTTCTGCATGGCACAACGTCCGAGCATGCAGCGGCGCTGGCCATCCCCGGCGCCGAGCCCGGCATTCTGCCGCCCTACCAGGAGCGCGCCGCCGAGTGGCCGGTGCAGTTCGTGCTGCACTTCGAGCCGAAGACAGATACGGACAGGCTCTATCCGCTGCTGATGGCTGTGGGCAACGGCGACTCCAACACCAGTGACGTGGCGATGCATGCGAAGCTCGCTGCGATGGACGCCTCTGCCGAGGCCGACTATCGCGCGAACGCCGACTACTATCAGAAGCTGGTCAACGACCATGCCTCGCTCGACTCGCCCGACGCCAGCCTGAACGCGGCATTCTCATGGGCCGCGGTGGCCATCGACCAGCTGCGCGTCGTCACCATCGACGGCAAGGAGCAGGCTCTGACTGCGGGCTTTGTAGACTCGGGCGGCGCGGCCAGACCGGGCTTCGGATGGTTCTTCGGGCGCGACGCGCTGTGGACGCTCTACGCGGTGAACAGCTATGGCGGCTTTGACACGACGAAGGAAGAGATCGAGTTCCTGCTCCACCGCCAGCGCGACGACGGCAAGATCATGCACGAGTGGTCGCAGTCGGCCACGCTGGTGGATTGGAAGTCCATGCCTTACGAGTACGCGGCAGCCGATGCTACCGAGCTGCTGCCCATGGCGATGAACGACTATCTGAATATCAGCGGCGACACGGAGTTCATCCGCACGCACTGGGATCAGATCGTCAAGGCCTGGGGCTTTCAGACCGGGCACGACTCGGCTGACGGCATTGCCAATAACAGCCAGGGCACCGGTTGGGTGGAGTCATGGCTGCGCGCGCGTACGGATGGCCAGTCGGGCTGGGTGCCGACGATGCCCGAGCAGGAAATCTACATGGCTGCGATGGATGAGCAGGCAAGCCTCGCCTTCGCGCGGCTGGCCGATGCCACCGGCCACAGCGACCTGGCGTCGCAGGCGCGAGACCGCGCCGGGAGGATTCGCGCGGTCATCGAGAAGGACTACTACCTGCCCGACCAGCAGTTCTACGCCTTCAGCCGCAATGCCGACGGCACAACGGATAACACCGCAACCATTTTCCCGTCCGTCGCGTGGTGGGATGGGACGGCCTCGCTCGCGCAGCCGAAGTCGATGCTGAACCGCTGGGCCTCGTCGGAGTTTTCGACCGACTGGGGCACGCGCATTCTGAGCGAGAAGACCCCGTTCTACGACCCCATCAGCTACCACCAGGGTTCGGTGTGGCCGCTCTTCACCGGTTGGGTGTCTGTGGCGGAGTACCGTGCCGGGCGGCCGCTCTCGGGCTACGCGCACCTGATGCAGAACGCGAACCTCACCTACGCGCAGGACCTGGGCGCGACGACTGAGCTACTCTCCGGCCAGTTCTACCAGGTGCTTGGACGCAGCACGGCGCACCAGCTCTGGTCTTCGGCCATGGTCATCTCGCCGATCCTGCGCGGCATGTTCGGGCTCAGCTGGAATGTGCCGGAGTCTTCGCTCTCCGTCGCGCCGCAGCTACCCGCATCGTGGGACCACGTAACGCTGCGCAACCTGCCCTTCGGCCAGGGCAAGTTCGATCTCAACTTCACGCGTCGCGGGCAATCGTTGGTGGTAACGGCGACGGGTGAGGCGGGCATGAAGCTGACCTCGCCGGTTCCGGGCGCGAAGAGCCTGGGCTCGACGATCACGCTGCCGTTGCCCGCCGTCGAGGCCGGCATTCATTCCGAACTGCCGCCTTTCGGCGACCAGACGCGGCAGATGAAGGTGATCGACCAGGAATACAGTGGCCGCGCGCTGACGCTGACGCTCGCCGCATGGGGCGGCACCACGCAGCAGATCGACCTGCGCGCGAACGCGCCGAAGCTGAAGCTGACCAGCGAAGAGGGGACAATCGGCGAGGAGAAGAATGGTGTCTCTCCGCTGAGCGTAAGTTTCCCCGGCGGGGATGCATATGTAACTAAAACGGTTACGATTCGCTGGTAGGCTGTTGGATCTTATGGCGAAGGCCTTGTCCCGGAAGATCAGGGTGAGGTCTTACGCTGACGGTCCTGCTTAAGCTTTACGCTGGCGCTCTAGGGCGTCGAGCCGCGCATCATGCTGGCCCAGCGTGCGGTAAAACTCTTTGATGTCGTCGCGGAGTTCGTTGATCTGGGCAGTGAGGTCAGCCCTGAGTCCGTCAACTTTGCTGTCGATCTTGTTGTCGATGCCGTTGATCTTGGAGTCGATCTTCGCATCCAGCCGGGCATAATCCTGTCGATTCAGCAGGATGCCGATCAACACCACCAGCGTCGGAATCATGATCGTCAACGTGGCTTGCACGGCGCGGTCCTCCCCGGCTTGCTGTCATTCTAGCGCGCAAAAAGGCGTCCGAAGCGAATTCGGACGCCTTTCGATGCTGCATGGGGACCCGTTCGTAACCTGAAACGGGCTAGACGTTGAACTTGAAGAACAGGATGTCGCCGTCCTTCACCACGTACTCCTTGCCTTCGGAGCGCAGCAGGCCCTTTTCCTTTACCGCCTGTTCGCTGCCCAGCGCGAAGAGGTCGTCGGAGGCGTAGCAATCGGCCTTGATGAAGCCGCGCTCGAAGTCCGAGTGGATAACGCCAGCCGCGCCAGGAGCCTTGGTGCCGCGGCGGATGGTCCATGCCCGGACCTCCTGCACACCGGCCGTGAAGTACGTGATCAGGTCGAGCAGCGCGTAGGCGGCGTGGATGAGGCGGTTGAGGCCGGGCTCCTTGAGGCCCATATCGGCCAGGAATTCGGCGCGCTCCTCGGGTTCAAGCAGTGCGATTTCGCTCTCCATTGCGCCGCAGATGCGGACGACCTGCGCGCCTTCCTCCTTGGCGCGCTTTTCGACGGCCTCGGTGTGGGCGTTGCCATTCGCCAGCGCGGCTTCGTCGACATTCGCGACATAGAGCTGCGGCTTGGCGGTGATCAGGAAAAGCTCGCGGGAGATCAGCTTCTCTTCCGGCGTCAGGTCGACGGTGCGCGCCGGGCGGCCGGCATTCAGCGCTTCGAGCAGCTTGTCGAGTACTTCGAGCTCGGCCTTGGCCTTCGCGTCCTGGCTCTTGGCGGCGCGTTCGGTGCGGGTGCGCCGCTTCTCCACGGTGTCGAGGTCGGCGAGCATCAGCTCCGTGTTGATCACGTCCATGTCGCTCAGCGGATTCACGCCGCCGGCCACGTGGATGACCTCATCGTCCTCGAAGCAGCGGACGACGTGGGCAATGGCGTCCGTGGCGCGGATATGGCCGAGAAACTGGTTGCCGAGACCTTCACCCTTGGAGGCGCCTGCCACCAGGCCGGCGATGTCGATGAACTCCATCGTGGTGGGGACCAGGCTCTTGGGCACGATCAGGTCGGCGATCTTCTGCAGGCGCTCATCGGGAACGCTGACGACGCCGGTATTCGGGTCGATGGTGCAGAAGGGGTAGTTGGCCGCCTGGGCCTTGGCCGAGGTGAGTGCATTGAAAATGGTGCTTTTGCCGACGTTCGGCAGTCCGACAATTCCGCAGTTCAGAGGCATCGATTCTTCCTTCTCTTTTATTCAACCATGGCCGGGGAACCGGCGGGGCTGCGGCTGCGTATCCTGCTGTCAGGGCATGGGCGGAGCGTGCCCGAAAACGGCTTTGCCTCCGTTGCTACACTGCTTCTACCCGGAAAAGGCCCGGGATCGGACACAGCAACAGAAATCTGCGGATGGCGGGATGAATTTTAAAGAAGCGATGAAAATGGCCCTGCAGTCGCTCTGGGCCAACAAGCTGCGCTCAATCCTCACGCTCATCGGCGTGGTCATTGGCGTTTCGTCCGTCATCGCCGTTATGACGCTTACCAACGGCGTGAACAAATTCGTCGCCACCAAGGTCTATGGCTATGGCGCGGATGTCTTTACGCTGACCAAGCAGTCGCCGGTCATCTTCAGTTACGAGCAGTGGCAGAAGTACCAGAAGCGCAAGAAGCTTACCCTCGACGATTACAAGGCCATCGCTACCCAGTGCCACACCTGCCAGAGCGTCGGGGCGCTGCTCAACAACAGCGGTAAGGTCGTCTACGGCAACCATTCGAGCAACAACACGGACATCCGCGGCTGGACGTGGAACATGCCGCAGATCTCGAACATCAATATCGCGCTGGGCCGCAGCTTTGTTCCTGCCGATCAGGACTACGGCACCCGCGTCGCCATCGTCGGTTACGACATCGTGGACAACCTGATGCCGAACGGCGATCCGCTGGGCAAGGAAATCCGGGTGGACGGCGAGCCGTACACGATCATCGGCGTGGGCGAGCGGCAGGGCAAGACTCTCGGCGCAAGCCAGGATAACTACGTCGCCGTGCCGATCACCGCCTTCCAGCACACCTATGGCACCAATGACAGCGTCGATATCTACGTGAAGGCGGGTGCGGTCGGCCCGGTCCTCGAGACTGCTTCCGACGAAGCGCGTGTGCTGCTGCGTTCGCGCCGCCACGATGCGCCGGGAGCAGAGGACAGCTTCGAGCTCTCGACGAATGAGACCTTCGTCGGACTTTGGAAGAGCATCAGCTCGACCTTCCTGTTTGTGGTCATCGGCGTCGCCTCCATCTCGCTGGTGGTTGGCGGCATCGTCATCATGAACATCATGCTTGTGTCGGTAACCGAGCGGACGCGCGAGATCGGCGTGCGCAAGGCGCTGGGCGCGCGCTACCGGGACATCCTGCTGCAGTTCCTTATCGAATCGGGCACCATGTCGCTGCTGGGCGGCATTCTCGGGATTGTGGCCGGCGCGGGCGTGGCCCAACTGGTCACGCTGCTGGTCGGTTTCCCGTCTGAAGTTTCGATCCTGTCCGTGCTGCTGGCCGTCATCGTTTCGGGCAGCATCGGCGTATTCTTTGGCGTGTATCCGGCGCGGCGGGCGGCCATGCTCGACCCCATCGTCGCGCTGCGATCGGAGATGTAGGCTATGCAATTCGGAAGCACAGGCGAGTCAGTCCGGATGGCGCTCGAGACGGTGCGCACCAACAAGCTCCGCTCCGGCCTTACGATTCTCGGTATCGTCATCGGCGTGGTCACGGTCATCACCATCTCGTCGATCATCAGCGGCCTCAACAACAACGTGCAGAGCTGGGTCGATTCGCTTGGCTCGAATGTGCTGTGGATCTACCACATGCCGGTCATCGGCGTGCAGCCCACCACGGAGATGCTGGCGCGCAAGAGAATGACCTATGAAGATGCGATGGAGATGCGCACTCTGCCGCATGTGACGGCGGCCAATGCTGGGGTCCGCCACGTGAATCCGATCTTCCAGGTCGGTGTGATCGGCATCAAGTACGGCAACAAGAAAACGCAGGGAACCATGCTCGAAGGGGACACCACGGCCATCGCGGATGTCTCGAGCCTGGTCTTCACGCAGGGCCGCCTCTTTACGCAGCAGGAGGACGATCGCGCCTCGAATGTCGTCATTCTTGGGCACGACGCGGCGCAGAAGCTCTTTGGCACCGGTGACGCCATCGGCAAAGAGGTGGAGATCGAGGGCGACCTCTTCACCGTCATCGGCGTGGTCGACAAGCAGAAGCAGGCCTTCGGCGGCGGCGACAATCCCGAGGACAACAAGGCCATCTTCCCCTTCCGCACCTTCAAGAAGCTGCATCCGGAAGACAAGGACCTGTGGCTGAGTGTGAAGTATGACGATCCGAAGAACCGCTCGCTCGTGGAAGACGAGCTGCGTGAGCTGTTGCGCCGCCGCCGCAAGGTAAAGGTATGGCAGCCGGATAACTTCGAGATCTTCGCCCCGGACTCGATTGCGCGGCTCTGGAATGAGCTCACCGGCGGGCTCGCCATCTTCATGGTCGCGGTCTCGAGCGTAGGCCTGATGGTCGGCGGTGTCGGCGTGATGAACATCATGCTCGTGTCAGTCACCGAACGCACGCGCGAGATCGGCGTGCGCAAGGCATTGGGCGCGACCAAGCGGAACATCCTCGTGCAGTTCACCACTGAGGCCACGACGCTCTGCGCGATCGGCGGCATCATCGGTATCCTCGGCGGAGCCATCATCACGCTGCTCATCCGCCTGCTGATCTCCGTCCTGCCTGCAACCATGTCCGCGACCTGGGCCATCATCGGCTTTACCGTGTCGCTGGCGATCGGGCTGATCTTCGGTATCTATCCGGCATGGAAGGCCGCGACGCTCGATCCGATCGAGGCGCTGCGGTACGAGTAGACCGAGTGTGTAGGGGATGGATAGACCTGCGCGGGCTGGTGTGCGGCACCCGTGGCCTCTCAACAGGCGAAATCAGGGTGCCCATCCAAGCTCCACTTGGGTGGGAGGATTCGAACCCTGACCCCGGCGGGCTATTTGCGCGCAGTCGAATAAAGGTCAGAGCAGGGCACTACACCCTGCACCCCATCCCCTATACCCTGTTTCTAGATGCTAGCCACTGTCGTCGCCTCGCTCACCACCATCCTCACCTTCGCGGGACTCTTCTACTCCATCGTTGCGCTGTGGGGCGCGCGCAATTTCATGCGCCGCCGGCGCAAGCCGGAGGGATTCGCGCCGCCGGTCAGCATCCTCAAGCCGGTGAAGGGCTTCGACCCTGGGATGTATGAGGCTTTCGCCAGCCATTGCCGTCAGCAGTACGCGGGCGAATATGAAATCCTCTTCGGCGCGGCCAGCATCGACGATCCCGCGGTGGCTGCCGTCGAGCGGCTGAAGGCTGAGTTCCCCGAGCGGGCGATCCGTCTCGTGCTCTGCCCCGAGGTGCTGGGGCTCAACGGCAAAATCAGCAACGTGGCGCAGATTGCAGCACAGGCTCGCTACGATCACCTCCTCATCAACGACAGCGACATTCACGTCTCGCCGCGCTATCTCGAGCGCATCGTCGAGGGATTCACCCACACGCGCAAGGGGAAGACCGTGGGTATGGTGACGGCGCCCTATCGCGGCCGCTCGCACGAGACATTTGGCTCGAAGCTCGAATCGCTCGGCATCAGTACCGATTTCTTCCCCGGTGTTCTCACGGCGTTGCTGCTCGATGGCGAGATTCGCTTCGGACTCGGCTCGACGCTGGCTGTTTCGCGTCCGGCGCTCGATGCCATCGGAGGCTTCGCGCCGTTGGCCGACTGCCTCGCCGACGACTACGAGCTTGGCTTCCGCATCGCGCAGGCAGGCTATGCCGTCGAGCTGAGCCACGAGGTCGTCGAGACCTCCGTCCCCGCCTACCATCTGCGCGGCTTCATGGATCACCAGCTGCGCTGGGCGCGCGGCATCCGCGATTCGCGCAGGGCAGGCTACTTCGGACTGCTCTTCACCTTCGTGCTGCCGTGGGCGCTGGCCAATGTGGTCACGCAGGGCGCAAGTCTGGCGAGCCTCGCGCTGCTCAGCCTTGCGCTGCTGGTACGTGTAACGGTCGCGCTGACGATGGGCGTCGGCATCCTCGGCGACCGGCAGGTGCTGCGTGATCTGTGGCTGCTGCCGGCGCGGGATCTGGTGCAGGTGTGGGTGTGGACGTGGAGCTTCGCCAGCGACACGGTGACATGGCGCGGGTATAAGTTCACGCTGCGGGATGGGAAGCTGATGAAGCAGGGGTAAGGCGGTGAGTAGAAAAGCGGTCAGGGATGAAGGGCTAGCTGTCAGTCGCAAAAGCGGCCAGTGGCGATGGTGCGCTGACCGCTTTATCCCTAACCGTTTTGTGACTATCGACTCACCGCGTTGCCGCTCAGAACGCCGCCCCGCCATTGTTCGGTTCGTTGCTCACAATCTCCCGCCCGCCGTCGTGTGCGATTACGTAACTCTGTCCCGGCAGCTCGGGAAGTGAGTCGGGTGAGGTCCACAGGAAGACGCGGCCCGGGCCATCCCACAATTTGGCCAACGCGTCATGATCGACGAAGACCGGCGGCGCATCGGAGGCGAGCGAGCCTGGGGCGAGATCACCGGCAGGCGTCGACAAAATTTGGATGGGCCGCCCGAGATAGAAGCCGAGCGCGGAAGCATCCTCATAGCGGCCGTTGATGACAACGGCATCGCCTTGTTCGACTTCCGGCTTGATCGCTTCGGCGAGGATTGCCGAAGAGAAGACCGGAGAGAAAGTGTTGAGCGCGATGTGCGCGGCGATCAGCACAAAGGCCATCATGCCGGCGAGGAAGCAGTTCGCGAGCCGTGCCTTGCCCTTGAGACGCAGGATGAGGTTCGCGGTTACGCCCACAGCCACGGCTGCCGCGAAGATCAGCAGCGGGATGCGGAAGGCTCCCATCGATGCAAAGGTGAGGTCGGCGAGATAGCCGAAGAACTGGTGCGGCTGCTCGGCGTGCAGGTTCAGCAGTGTGGCGATGTCGACGGCGAAGCCGGGAAAAGGCGCGCGCAGGCCGAGCACCACGGCGGTGATGGCCTTGATCATGCCTGCCACGAACAGCACCCACGCCACGATGCGGCCGTAACGTGAAGGAGCATTCTCTTCGACTGCGAGCCAGGTTGCGGCAAGGATGGCGAAAGGCGGCAGCGCCGGCAGCATCGAGTATTCATGCCGCTGAAAGATGCTGAACCACAGCACCGCAACCGCCAGCCACAGCACCAGCAGCAGCAATCCCTGCTGGCGGCAGTCGCGCTTTGCTGTGCGGTCGAAATGCTTCTTCCGCAGCCGGCTGATCCCGGCCAGCGCGAAGAAGGTCCACGGCGCAATCCAGAAGAGCAGGAAGTCCCAGAAGAGGAGCAGCGGCGTCACCGCGGGTCGGGGCAGCGCGGTGAGATACGGATGATGCGGGTTCGCATGGTGCGCGAGGATGCGCCACGGCAGCGCCGCCGCGCAGAAGACCACGACGATCACGGCCGGATGCCACTTCCGCAGGTGAGCGAAGTCGCGGGTGAAGAAAAGGAACAGCAGCGCGATGAGCACCGGCAGCAGCGCGCCGGCAAGGCCTAATGTCAGTGAGCCGAGAGCGCAGCTGAGCGCAAAGCCGATGGCCGTGCGCAGCGTGGGCGCGCGCAGCGAGCGCCAGAAATAGAAGATCGCCGCGGTAATCCACAGCGTGCACAGCAGGTGTGGATAAAGCAGGTGCGAGAAGAGAAAGATGCCGCTCGAAGTGAGCAGGATGAGCGCGCCGTAGAAGCCCGCCACCGGCGTAAGGCACATGCGCGAGGCCAGAGCGAGCGCCAGCAGGACGAG